>JBBDWO010000007.1 GCA_040902765.1 Acidimicrobiia bacterium
CCCCCTCCGTCAGCGACCTTCGGTCGCTGCCACCTCCCCCTGCGGGGGAGGAGAGGCTCGTTGGCGCTACCCTCGCCCGTCGGCTGGTAGCTGGTAGCTGGTGACTCGCCTACGACGCCGTCATGCCACCGTCGACGACGACCACCTGGCCGGTCATGTACGACGACGCCTCGGAGAGCAGGAATATCGCTGCTCCGGCCATCTCGTCGGGCTGGGCATGCCTGCCGAGGGCGGTGCGGTCCACGAACAGGCTCCGGAGGTTTGGATCGTCGACCAGCGTGGCGGCGAATCGGGTCTCCACGAGTCCCGGTGCGATCGCGTTGGCCCGGATGCCGACGGGACCCAACTCATGCGCCAGGGTCTGGGTCATGGAGATGACGGCCGCCTTGGTCATGCCGTAGACCCCCTGAAACGGCGCCGATCTCATGCCGGCCACGCTGGCGATGTTGACGATGGCGCCGCCATCGGTGGCGGCGGCAGCAAAGGCACGGGCCGCGTTGAAGTAGCCCTTGACGTTCACCTCGAAGACCTTGTCCCACGCGGGCTCCTCGATCCCGAGCATCGGGCCGAAGTAGACGTTGGTGGCGGCGTTGTTGACCAGTCCGTGCACCGCTCCGAACTCGGCCACGGCACGCTCGAAGAGGGCGTCCACCTCCTCGGCTCGCCCGGTGTGGGTAGCGATCGGCAGGGCCATGCCACCTCGCTCGCGGATGGCATCGGCAACGGCGTCGACGCCATCCTGTTTGCGTGAGGCGAGTACCACGTTGGCCCCGGCGTCTGCCGCCGCCAAAGCGATCGCCTCCCCGATCCCTCGGCTGGCCCCGGTCACCACGACGGTGCGGTCGGTGAGGGTGAAGTCGGCGGGCATGTGATCTCCTTACGACCGGGTGTCGGCGTTGGCGGACGCGGTGCTCTCCAGCGCCGCCTGAACCAGGTGTTCGAAGAGACGGGCCGATAGCTCGTCGGTGACATCGAGGCTTTCCGGGTGCCACTGGACCGCCCACATCGGCCAGTCGTCAGTGGGTGCCACCGCCTCGATGATGCCATCGGGAGCCCGGCCGGTGACGACAAGCCCGGGGGCAAGGTCGCGGATCGCCTGGTGGTGGAGCGAGTTGACGGTGACAGACTCGGCTCCGATGGCCCGGGCGGTCGATGAGCCCGGGTCGAGGTCGACGGTGTGCTGGCGGGTCCCCGCCGGCTGGTCGATGCGCCGGTGGTCGATGAGCCCCGGTCCGGCGGCGGCGATGTCGGTGATCAGGGTCCCGCCGAGGGCCACGTTGAGGACCTGCATGCCGCGGCAGATGCATAGCGTGGGCAGGTGTCGGTCACGAGCCTCGCGGATGAAGGCGATCTCGAACTCGTCGCGGTCCGGGTCGATTCCGTACACCGACTCGTGAGGCGCCCCCCCGTACCGGTCGGGATCGACGTCGCCGCCACCGGCAAGGAGTAGCCCATCGAGGCGGTCGATCAGCGCCGGGACCTCGTCGACGGCACCCGGCGTCAATGACACCGGGATTCCACCAGCGGAGCGGACCATCGTCGTATAGGTGACGAAGGCGAGGTAGACGCGGTCCCGATCCACCCGCTCGGTGAGCGTGTACCGACTGGTGGTGACTCCGATGATCGGACGCATCCGCCGAAGGTTACTCGGCGCCGCCTGGGCCTCCTGTGGCCGCTGGGGTTTGCCAAACGGGCGAACTGCTACCAACCTACGCACTCCTCGACCACCGAAGGGCCATGGGTTCTCTCGTAAAGAAGCGGCGCAAGAAGATGAGCAAGCACAAGTACCGCAAGCGCTTGCGCGCCAATCGTCACAAGAAGAAGCAGTAGTTCCCGAAGGTGGCCGATCCGCTGGGCTCTCAGCGACATCTGTTCGATCTGCCGGACGACGTCACCTACCTCAACTGCGCATACTTCTCGCCCAAACCGCAGCCGGTTCGCGAAGCGGGGCTGCGCGCCGTATCCGGCTTGGCACACCCGTGGAAGGTGGGTTCCGCCGACTTCTTCGAGCCCGGTGAGGTTCTCCGGGCGTCGTTTGCCTCCCTGATCGGTGGCGATGGCGACGGGGTCGCCTTCGTCCCGTCCGTCTCTTATGGAAGCGGCATCGCCGCCGCCAACGCCGACCTCGGGCCCGGTCGTATCGTCGTGGTCGTCCCCGAGGAGTTCCCATCGGATGTGTACCCGTGGCGGGCCGCCGTCGCCGAGCGCGGGGGCACCATCGTCACCACTCCTCCAGCGGGCGTCGCCGGATGGACCGAGCGTGTGTTGGATACGATCGATGAGCGGACGGCGGTGGTCTCGGTGCCGCATTGTCATTGGACCGATGGCAGTGCGTTCGACCTGCTCGCCATAGGTGCGGCGACACGCGAGGTCGGTGCCGCCCTGGTGGTGGATGCGTCGCAGTCACTCGGCGCCGTGCCGTTCGATGTCGGGACGATCCGGCCCGACTTCCTGGTGTCGGTGGGGTACAAGTGGCAGATGGGTCCCTATTCGTTCTCCTACCTGTGGGCCGGCGAGCGATATCGCGACACCGGTAGACCGATCGAGCACACCTGGCCCGGTCGCAAGGGCTCCGAGGACTTCGCCAGGCTGGTCGACTACACGGACGAGTACCGCGCTGGAGCCCGCAGGTTCGACGTGGGCGAGTTCTCCAACTTCATTCTCATGCCGATGGCTTCAGCGGCCATTGATCTGCTGAACACGTGGCAGCCGGATCGAGTCGAGGCAACGCTCGCGCCTCTGACCGACCTCATCGAGGCGGGGACGCGGGAAATGGGGCTGGAGCCGACGCCTGCGTCACGACGCTTCGGCCACATGATCGGGGTGAGGTTCCCCGATGGCCTGCCCGACGGCCTTCGTGAGCGCCTCGCCGCCGACGGCGTCCATGTCAGCATCCGCGGCAGCGCGGTTCGAGTCTCACCGCATCTGTACAACAGCGAGGAAGACGTGGAACGGTTGCTGGGAGCACTGCGCGCGGTGCTGTGAGAGAGCTACCAGCTGCCAGCTACCAGCCAGATGAGACTCTGCCGGTAGCCGGTAGCCGGTAGCCGGTAGCCGGTAGCTGGCTCCCCTCAGAGCAGCACCGCAGTCCATACGATCGCCAGACCGATCAGGATCAGGACTCCCTGGATCGCACCGCGCACGGCGGCACTCATGCTGCGGGCGAAGGTCTGATGCGCCCAGGCAAGGGCCACGGCGATGCCGACCAGCAGGAGCTTGACGGCGAGTGGCGTGTTGCCTCGCGTTGGGAGGTCGAGGCGGATCAGCTGGACCAGACCCGTGACCACCGCCAGTCCGATACCCGTCCAGGCGACGACGCCGAACCTGCGGGCCGTCGAGCGGATGAGGTCGAGGTCGGCGCCGCTGCGACGCATCGACGGGACCAGCGCCGCCATGGTCAGCATGCCCCCCACCCAGACCGCGGCACCGATGAGGTGCAGGAACCGCAGCACGTCGTCCATCAGCTCTCCTTGAGGAACGACTCGATCTCGCGGATCAGATGGTCGCTACGGGCGGGGTCGAGTGGCTCGGTGCGGGAGTCGTCCTCCAGCCGTCGCACGTAGCCGATGAAGTCTTCGTCGTCCGCCATGGCGTCGTCCACTTTCTGCTCGAACTCAGCCGCTGCGGTTTCCAGGTCCTCAAGGTCGAACGTTGTCTCCAGGGCCGTCGCGACGGTGTCGAGCAGAGCGAACATCGCCTTCGGATTGGGGTTGGCCGCCAGATAGTGAGGGGTCGCCGCCCACAGGCTGAGTGCCGGGATGCCGACTTCCCGGCACGCCTCGAGCATCACCGCGATGATGCCGGTCGGTCCCTCGTAGCGGGATGAGATCAGGCCCAGGTTCTCGACGAGGGCAGGATCGGTGGCGACCCCGATGATCGGGACCGGCCTCGTGTGTGCCACCTGGCCGATGAAGGCTCCGAGCGTGACCACTTGTTGGACGTCGGTTTCGGAGAGGATCTGAGCGAGGTACCGGGTGTAGGTCTTCCAGCGCAGGTTCGGCTCCTCGCCGGCACCGACGATCAGGTTCTGTGCTTCCAGCCCGTAGACCTCGGTGAGCGGCCAGGTGATGCGTCGTGTGCCGCCGTCGTTCATCTCGACACGGGGCCGGCGAATCTGGAAGTCGTAGAACTCCTCCGGTTCGAGCACGGCGAACGGGTCGGGGTCGCCGGCCTTGTCGAGCAGGTACTCGGCGGCGCCCGATGCGGCCTCGCATGCGTCGTTCCAGCCCTCCCAGGCCAGGATCGCCCGCGGGGAGCGCAGCTCCGGCTTGAAGAAGCGTCGGATCGGGTCCATGTCGCGACGATACTCGCGCAGGCGTCTTTCAGACCCGCCGTCGGCCCCCGCCTCCGCTAAGAAACCCGTACGGTCCATACTGGAACCACACGCGCCCCGGTGCCGTCGAGGGCCGCATCTGTCCCACAGGGAGCCTTCTTGCGTCGACCGTTGATATTGGCAGCAATCGGGGTCGTCGGCCTGATAGCCGTCGTCCTCCTGGCCTCGAGCTCGGCGCCGCCCCCGCGGGCAGGAGGCGAGCCAAACACACCCACGGCCCCGTCTACCACTGCGACCTCGGGTGCGAGCTCGACCACGTCGTCGTCGACGACCGGTTCGACTGCTCCGCCGCGCGAGGCCCGGTACATCGTTCCCGATGGAGAGGTAGAGCGGGAGGCGAAGCAGCTCGCCAGCGACATCGCGTATTCCCTCACGACGTACGAGGAGTCTGACGACCCGAACGCGAGGTACTTCGACATCGCCGGCGCCGAGGGTGTCGATCTCCTGGCGAAGGCGGGACAACCTCTCACCCTTGTGGGGCGGTGGTCCCGCGGACAGATCGTCTACCCCCAGCTGGGCGGGCTGACGAGCGAGAAGGTCTCGGTCATGACGGTCACCCGTCAAACGGTTGGCTCCGGCGCCGAACCTGAGTTCTCGGTCGTTCGAACCCTGGACATCCGCCTGATCATGGGCGAGGAGGGCTGGGAGTTCGACGAGCTCGCATCCGCCGGCGGCGTCTTCGCCAGCATCGAAGACCTGCAGCTCGCTCACGCCGTCGCCGCAGATCCGCGGATCGAGATGCCCGACTCGGCTCGCCTCGACATCCTCGACGGCCTGATCTCTCCCGTCCTGCTGGCGGTGATGCTGGATATCGCCGACATCACCCCGTACGGCATCTCGGTGCTGGCCACGGGTCACCCGTATCACGTGTTCGAGACCAACCGGGTCAGCCATCACACCGGTGGCCGGGCCGTCGACATCTACCGGGTGGGCGACCGGCTCGTGATCGACGACCGGCAGGCAGGCTCGGGCACCCGAGCCCTCGTGCAGCGGTTATGGGAGGACCCCAGGATGGTCCAGGTGGGGAGCCCGTGGGACATCGACGGGTGGCCGGCGCGCTCGTTCGCCAACACCGTCCACCAGGACCACATTCACGTCGCCGTGATCGGCAGGAACGACCCGACCTGGGTCCCGGCGATCGGGGACCTGGTGTGGGAGGACCTCGATGGCGACGGAATCCAGGACCCGGGGGAGCCGGGCATCGGTGGTGTCACCGTGCGTCTCTTCGACGGTTCCGGCCGGCAGATCGGCTCCACCGTCACCGATGCCTCCGGCAGGTATGAGTTCCGCAACCTGTGGTATGGGGAGTATCACGTCGAGGTCGACATTCCCGCCGGCTTCGTGGCGTCACCGCGGGACCAAGGCTCTGACGACTCCGTGGACTCCGACATCGACTCCGCGGGCGTGATGGCGCAGACCACCCTCGACCCCCGCGAGCACGACCCCCGGTGGGATGCCGGCCTGTACCGGCGTGCGTCGATCGGGGACCTGGTGTGGGAGGACGTCGACGGCGATGGGATCCAGGACCCGGGGGAGCCGGGCATCGCCGGCGTCACCGTGCGGCTGTTCAATAGCGGTGGCACCCAGGTGGCCTCCACCGTCACCAACGGCGCTGGCGAGTACCTCTTCTCGGGCCTCACACCGGGTGCCTACCACGTCGCGGTCACCATCCCCGGCGGCTTCGTGGCGTCACCGCGGGACCAGGGCTCCGACGACTCCGTGGACTCGGACATCGATTCCGGGGGTGTCATGGCGCAGACCACCCTCATCTCGAATCAGAACGACCTGCGCTGGGATGCCGGCCTGTACCGGCCCGCGTCGATCGGGGACCTGGTGTGGGAGGACGTCGACGGCGATGGGATCCAGGACCCGGGGGAGCCGGGCATCGCCGGCGTCACCGTGCGGCTGTTCAATAGCGGCGGCACCCAGGTGGCCTCCACGGTCACCGATGCCGACGGCGAGTACGTCTTCGCCGGCCTCCGACCGGGTGCCTACCACGTTGAGGTCGTCATCCCCGATGGCTTCGTGGCGTCACCGCGGGACCAGGGTTTCGACGACGCTGTGGACTCGGACATCGATTCCGAGGGTGTCATGGCGCAGACCACCGTCGTCTCCGGCGAGAACGACCTGCGCTGGGATGCGGGCCTCGTTCCAGACCCTTGATACGCACGCTGGGGTGTGGCATCGGCGGGAGATGGAACGGCTCATCCGGGCGGTCCATTCGCGCTGGCGCCTTGGTCAGGTCTCGAGGTAGTAGTCGGCGGTGCGGCTGCGCGACGCGCAGATCGGCCTCGGGATCGATCGTGCCCTGATCCAGGATCCACCGGATGTAGTCGGGGCCGGCCACGTAGTCGAGGGGTTCCACCGTGTGGATCCGCCGATTGAGTGCGGCGACGGCATCGGCGTCCGCCTCGGTCGGTGGCCGCCACGTCACGCCCTTCCTGGTCGGGAGTTGGGGGATGGTTACTGCTGATCCCACGGCCGCTCCCACGGTCGTTTCGAGAAGGCGGGCGGTCTACCCCACATGAGGTCGTAGGCGAGGATGAGCAACCGGAAAGACGCGATGAACAAAAGGATGCCGAGGAAGAACCACTTGCCCGCCGTCGCCACCACGATCACCGAGTACCAGATGCCGACGATGGAGGAGACAAGCAGGACCGTCACCGCGATCCCCTTGAGGACGCCCCACATATCTGCTCCCTCCGTCGGTTAGCGACCCAAGATGGCGAGGATCCACGGTACGTGTTCGTTGTAGTGCCCCGCCGTGGTGCGGAGCACCCGCCCGAAGACCGGGGCGCCGATGTCCTCGGTGAAAGGCTCGACGAATCGACCATAGGGCAGGTTCAGGTCGTCATCGCTGAGGGCATCCACTGCGGTGGTGACCTCCGTGTGGGCTGCCTGGAGTCGCTGTTGGGCTTCGGCGACGGTCAAACCCTGATTGCGCTGGCGCATGGTCGCGTTTGCCTCGTCGAGATCGAACTCGGTACCCGGGGGGTTCTGGCGAGGGTCGAACTCGGGGATCCCCATCCGATCCCACCGGGACTCCCGGCGCAGCAGGGCGGCGATCCCCTCTGCCCAGGAGCACAGGTGGACGACGTGGTCCAGGACGGTCCAGCCCTCGTCGTCGGTGGGGCCGACCATGTCGGACTCGTCGATGGTGTCGAGGACTCCGGTGAGGGTGTCGAACGCCCCATCCATGCGGGCGGTGAGTTCGGTCTTGGCGGCCCTGGGGATCTCGCTCATCGGGAAACCCTACTGCTCGTTGAGTTCAGCCCGAGTAACGGCGCAACCGCAGCGAGTTGCCCACGACCGAGACACTGGACAGGGCCATGGCGGCGGCCGCGATCATCGGATCGAGCATGCCGGCAGCGGCTATCGGGATCGCCGCCGTGTTGTAGGCAAAGGCCCAGAAGAGGTTCTGTCGGATCGTCCTGAAGGTAGCGCCGGCGAGCCGCAGCGCCGTCGGGACCAGGATCGGATCTCCGGACATGAGCACCACGTCACCGGTCTCGATGGCCACGTCGGATCCGGTTCCGACCGCGATCCCCAGGTCTGCCTGGGTGAGGGCGGGGGCGTCATTGACTCCGTCGCCGACGAAGGCCACGGTGTGACCCTCGTCTTGGAGTCGGGATACCTCGACCGCCTTGTCACCGGGCAGCACCTCGGCGATCACGCGGTCGATGCCGACCTCCGCCGCGATGACCTCAGCGGTGCGGGTGTTGTCACCGGTGATCATCACCACCGTTCGTCCGGCCGAGCGCAGTGCTGCGACGGCCTCCGGCGCGGTCAATCGGATGGTGTCGGCGACGGCCAGGGCGGCGCGCGCCTCACCGTCCCAGCCGGCCAGGAAGGCGGTGTGGCCGGCCTCCTCCATGCGGCGCATCGCAGACTCGACCGCCTCCGGAACCTGGTGGCCGGTGTCGACCAGCAGGGCGGGACGCCCGACGGTGACCAGTGTTCCCTCGACCATGCCCCGCACCCCCATGCCGGTGAGGGCCTCGAAGTCGGTCGGGCGGATCAGGGTCACATCGGCTTCCTCAGCACCGAGGGCGACGGCGCGGGCGATCGGATGTTCGCTTCCCGACTCGACCGAGCCGATCAGGTAGAGCGCCCGCCCCCGGGGCTCGTCGGTGACGAGATCAGCGAGCGTCATGGCACCGCGGGTGAGGGTGCCGGTCTTGTCGAAGACGACGGTGTCGACGGCGCGGGATCGCTCGAACACGTCGGCGCCCTTGAACAGGATGCCGAGCTCTGCGCCCCGCCCGCTGCCCACCATGATCGCCGTGGGCGTGGCGAGCCCGAGGGCACACGGACAGGCGATGATCAGGACCGCCACTGCCGCGGTGAGCGCACGAGCCGGGTCGCCGGTGGCGATCGTCCAACCCACCATCGTGCCCAGGGCGATGAGCAGTACGACCGGGACGAACACGCCGGCGACCCGGTCGACGAGATGCTCGATCGGCGCCTTGGTCTCCTGTGCTCGCTCGACCATGGCGATGATCTGGGCGAGCCCGGTCTCCGAACCGACCCGGGTGGCTTCGACGGTGATGAGCCCGGCGTGGTTGATGGTGGCGCCGACCACCGTGTCTCGCGGGTTCTTCGGCACCGGGACCGACTCGCCGGTGAGCATGCTCTCGTCGACGGTCGTGGTACCTTCGACGATGCGCCCGTCGGTGGGCACCTTCTCACCTGGCCGCACCAGGAGCAGGTCGCCGACTTCGATCTCATCGACGGAGACGGTCTCCTCGACGCCGTCGCGGAGCCGGATCGCCTGCTTGGCGCCGAGTTCGAGGAGGCGGGTGATCGCCGTCGAGGCGCGACCCTTGCTCCGCGCCTCCAGGAATCGCCCGAGCAGAATGAAGGTGATGATCACCGCCGCCACCTCGAAGAAGACATGGCTGCGGTCGAAGAAGGCCCACACCGACCACAGGTAGGCGGCGAGCGTGCCGATCGACACCAGGGTGTCCATACTGGCGGACCGGGCCTTCAGTCGGATGAAGGCGTTGCGGTGGAACTGCCAGCCGAACAGGAACTCGACCGGGGTCACCAACGCCCACACGGTGATCAGCAGCCACTGTTGGTCGGTCGGACCGAGCATCGAGAGCGCCACGGCGGGGACGGTGAAGACGGCTGACAGCGCGGCGAGCCGACCCTGGCGCCGGGTCTCGGCGGTGTAGTGGTCGGTGACGCTGTGCCGGTGCTCGGCGTCCGCCGGGCTCACCTCGTAGCCGATCCTGGCGACCGCCTGCTGGAGCGCCTCGACGTCGAGGTCGTCGCCGACCACCCGAGCGCGTTGCCCGGCGAAGGTGACCGTCGCCGAATCCACCCCCTCCTGGCGCGACAGCACGCGCTCCACCCGCAACGCACACGACGCACAGGTCATCCCGGTCACGTCGAGCTGGAGTTCCGTGGTGGTGGAGGTCATGTCTGACTCAACGCTCAACGCTCAACGCAGGCTGTGGAGGTCTCTTGCGTTGGGCGTTCGGCGTTAAGCGTTCTCCGGTACCTCATACCCCTCGCCCTCGATGGTGGCGATGATCGATTCAATGGTGACGGGCTCGTCGTAGGCGACGGCGATGGTGGCGGTGGGGATGTCCACGGTGACGCTGGATACGCCGTCGAGTTCGCCGATGGCGCCCTCCAGCGACGACTTGCAGTGGTCACAGTGGATCTCGGGTACGCGCAGGGTTGCTTCGGTCATTGGTCCTCCTCAGGATGCGTCGTCGATCGGTCCGGTGGCCGTGGGGGTGTAACGGAGCGTCTCCATGAGTTCGGTGACGATCTCGGAGGTCCGTCCCTCGGAAACGGCATGGAGCACGCATGTCTCCACGTGGTTTTCGAGGATCACCCGGTTCACCTTCTCCAGTGAACCCTGGAGAGCCGACACTTGTTTCATGATCTCCGGGCAGTAGCGCTCGTCCTCGACCATGGCGATCACCCCGTCGAGGTGTCCGCGCACGGTCTTGAGGCGGTTGAGCGCCGACTGCTTGTGATTCTCTTTCACGGGGGCGAGTGTAGGACCCCACTGGGGGTGGGGTATCTCCACGCTCAACGCTTAACGCTCAACGCTTAACGCTCAACGCTCAACGCTTAACGCTCAACGCTAGAAGCACAGGTCCTGCGTTGAGCGTTGAGCGTGTGGCGACTGGCGCTGCTGCCCCGACGGAGCCGCTTGACGCCTCCGGGTCTTGCGTTGAGCGTTGAGCGTTGAGCGTCTTGCTTCGGGGAGTAGCCTCCTGACCCCATGCCCCCCATCCACGCTGACATCGTCGCCGCCATCGGGAACACGCCTCTGGTGCGGCTGTCCAGGCTGCATCCGCCGGGGAACCTGGTGGCCAAGATCGAGTCGATGAACCCGGGAGGCTCGAGCAAGGACCGAATCGCCCTGGCGATGATCGAACGAGCCGAGGCTCTGGGGCTGTTGAAGCCCGGGGACACCATCGTGGAGTCCACCAGCGGCAACACCGGTGTCGGGCTGGCCATGGTGGCGGCCCTCAAGGGGTACAAGCTGATCGCCGTCATGGCCGACAAGCAGTCCAAGGAGAAGCAGGACCTGCTGCGGGCCTACGGCGCCGAGGTCGTGGTGTGCCCCACCGACGTGGCCCCGGAGGACCCCACCTCCTACTACTCGGTGGCCGAGGAACTGGCGTCGCGCCCCGGCCACTACCGGCCCGACCAGTACTCCAACCCGGCGAACCCGGAGGCCCAATACCGCACCACCGGCCCGGAGATCTGGGAACAGACCGAGGGAGCCGTCGGTGTCCTGGTCGCCGGCGTCGGCACCGGCGGCACCATCACCGGCGTGGGGCGCTATCTGAAGGAGCAGAACCCGGCGGTTCGGGTAGTCGGGGTAGACCCCGAGGGTTCCATCTACACCGCGGCCAGCGAGGAAAACGTCACCTCGTATCTGATCGAGGGTGTGGGGGAGGACTTCTGGCCGGAGGCGTTCGATCCGGGCATCGTCGACGAGTACGAGATGGTCGACGACGGTGAGGCGTTCCTGATGACCAGGCGGGTGGTACGCGAGGAGGGGATCCTGGTGGGCGGCTCCGGCGGCATGGCCATCGTCGGCGCCCTCCAGGCGGCCGAGCGGTACCCGGACCAACTGGTGGTGGTCATCGTCCCCGACGGCGGCCGCAACTACATCGCCAAGATCTTCAACGACGAGTGGATGAGGGAGAAGGGCTTTATCGAGTAGCGAGTAGCGAGGGCGAACTCAGACTCTCTCCCCCCGAAGGGGGGAGTACCTGACGGCGAAGCCGTCAGGGGAGGGGGGAGCCCAAGCGCTAGGTGGGCCTCGCGACGCGTCAGCCCCCCTCCGTCAGCGACCTTGCGCTCGCTGCCACCTCCCCCTTCGGGGGAGGAAAGTGGCTCTGGCTCCCCTACCCTTCACCTTGTGAAATTCGAGACGCAGGCCATTCATGCGGGGCAGGATCCCGACCCCACCACCGGGGCGGTCGTGGTCCCCATCTACGCCACCAGCACCTATGCCCAGGAGGCACCCGGGAAGCACGGTGGGTACGAGTACTCCCGCACCGACAACCCCACCAGGACGGCTCTCCAGGAGGCGCTGGCGGTCCTCGAGGGGGTTGACCCGGACTCCGGCGGCGGTTCGGTCGCCACGGCATCGGGCATGGCGGCGACGGCGCTGGCCGGCTACCTGCTCAAGCAGGGCGACCACGTGCTGCTGCCCGACGACGCCTACGGCGGGACCTTCCGTTTCTTCGCCCGGGTGCTCGGGGATCAGGGGTTCGAGTGGAGCGTGGCCCCGCCGACCGACCCCGACGCGGTGGCGGCAGCGATCCGCCCCACCACCCGTCTCGTCTGGATCGAAACCCCAACCAACCCCCTGCTCCGGGTGGTCGACATCGCCGCCATCGCCGATATCGCCCGCGCCTCCGGGGCGCTGCTCTGCGTCGACAACACCTTCGCCACCCCCTACCTGCAGCGCCCGATCGAGTACGGGGCCGACCTGGTGCTCCACTCGACGACCAAGTACCTGGGCGGGCACAGCGATGTCGTCGGCGGCGCGCTCGTCACCGGGGACCCCGAGCTCTACGAGCGGCTGCGCTTCCTCCAGAACGCGGCCGGGCCCGTGCCGGGCCCGTTCGACGCCTTCCTGGTGCAGCGGGGGCTGAAGACGCTGGCGGTGCGTATGGAGCGCCACTGTGACAACGCCGAAGCCGTCGCGCGGTTCCTGGCCGCCGACACCCGGGTCGAGGAGGTCTTCTACCCGGGGCTGGAGGACCACCCGGACCACGCCCTGGCGCATCGGCAGATGGGGGCGTTCGGTGGGATGGTGTCGTTCCGGCCCGTGGGAGGAGCCGAGGTCGCGCACCGGGTGGCGAGTACCACCGAACTGTTCTTCCTCGCCGAATCCCTCGGTGGCGTGGAATCGCTCATCGAGGTCCCGGCTGCGATGACCCACCTGTCGGTGGTCGGCACCGACCTCGAAGTGCCGGAGGACCTGATCCGGCTTTCCGTGGGCATCGAACACGTCGACGACCTCATCGAAGACCTGGACCGGGCGCTGGGCTAGGGCTGCCTTCGGCAGCAGCCACCAGCTACCAGCTTCCAGCTACCTGACGCGAGCCGCAGGCTCGCTATCCGTACTCGGCGATTCTGGTGGGCTCGATGACCACCGTCACGCGCACCATGCCCTCGCGGCGGGGGTACTCCTTGCCCCAGTACTGAAGGGCGAGCCGGTCGATGACTTCCCACCCGTCGGAGGTACGCATCTCGACCACCTTCCCCTGGATCGAGAAGTTCTTGTAAGGGGCGTCCTCCGGGCTGATCGAGATGGCGACCCGCGGGTCATTCTTCAGGTTGCGCCACTTGCGGCGCCCTTCGGCCGTGTTGATGACGATCCGATTTCCTTCCCGGATGGCCCACACGACACTCGCCTGCGGCATGCCATCGGGGTCGAGGGTGGTGAGGTGGGCGAAGTTGGGCCCCTCGAGGACCTCCTTCAGGGCATCGGACATCTCTACGGGCACGGCACGCTCTTCTGGTCGGTTCGGAGGTGGACGGTAGACGAGGGCGGAGGGGGCGGGGGGCGAGGGGCGAGGGGTGGGCAGCTTGCAGTGTGTGGACCTCTCTCCCCCCGAAGGGGGGGGTACCTGACGGCGCAGCCGTCAGGGGAGGGGGGAGGGCGATCAATACGTGGGCTGTGTTGTGGGGAGTACCGCCGAAGGCGGGCCTCGCGACGCGTCAGCCCTCCCCCTCCGTCATCGGCCTTCGGCCGCTGCGACCTCCCCCTTCGGGGGAGGAGAGTGTGGAGGTAACCTCCCCCCATGCCCATCGACATGCCTCGTCTCGAATCCCTGGTGGGCACCGAAGTCGGTGTCGGCGAGTGGATGGAGATCACCCAGAACCGCGTCGACGCCTTCGCCGACGTGACCGACGACCACCAGTGGATCCATCAAGCGGGGGAGGCCGCCGACAACGGGGTGTTCGGCGGCCCCATCGCCCACGGTTTCCTGACGCTCTCGCTGTTCACGCCGCTCACCAGCAGCGTGGTGGGTGGATTGGGCGAGGGAGCGGCGATGGCGATCAACTACGGCTTCGACCGGATCCGCTTCGTCAGCCCGGTGCGTGTCGGTTCGCGCATCCGGGCCCGGGTGAAGCTCCTCGAAGTGACGCCGATCGACAACGGCGTCCAGCTGAAGAACGAGATCACACTAGAGATCGAGGGGATGGATCGCCCGGCCGTGGTGGCCGAGCACCTCGTCCGCTACTACGGCTGAGTCAGGACGCCTCGACCAGGCCGACCAGATTGCCCGCAGGGTCGTAAAAGCTCGCGTAGATGACGACCTCGGGGATCTCGGTGCGCGGAGTCTTCGTCGTCCCACCTGCCGCCTCGATCTTCGCTAGCGCCTCGTCGATCGACGGGACCTCGATGTAGATGACGGTGCCGTTGGTCATGCCCTCCGGCGGCGTCGAGATGGCTCCGTCGGGCGAACCCTCAGGCGTGGCGGCTCCGAAGTAGTCCGGCATCCACTCGTTCCCGCCCCAGCCGAACATGGCGTCGTAGAACTTCGCCAGGTCGCCAGCGTTGCTCCCCGTGATCTCGAAGTGGACGATGGCCCCGGTCATTCGGCCCTCCCTCGGCGCGTCGCTGGCGAGATCGTATCGGTCTCGGGATAAGGGGGTGAGCGAATAGGTCGCTGGCTTCATCAGGCTTCGGCTTACAACAAGCCGAAACCTGATCCCGGGGCGAGCCTATTCGCTCACCCCCTAAGGCGGGTGTCTGGGTGGCCTGCTGCGGCGATGAGCAACGGAACCCGACCCGCCATCCTCCTGGGCGACCTCCTGTCGAAGGAAGGTCCGCACCAGGTACTCGCCGAGCGATTCCTCGCCGGAGCGTGCTTGCGGTGCGGTTCGTTCCGGGTGGATCAGCGGCTCGACCGGTCCGAGAGCCGATGTGACGACTGCTCGTCCTCGGACCCTTACTGAGAGTTCATCCGTTCCAGGCGACCGTTCCCGCCGGGATCGGCACCGGTATGCCTTCCAACCAGGTGCCCACCACGCTGGCGCCTCGTAGGTCTGTCGGCGAACCGTCGACCGGGTCGATGTCGAGCACCGTGAACGTCGCCGGCGCCCCGGCTACGAGGGAAGCGTCGTCGCCGAGCCCTCGCGCCGCGTCGTCGGTGAACAGGGCGAGCGCCTCCTCGGCGGTGAGCCCTTCCTCGGGCACGATCCCACAGCGGTCTCGTGCCGTGGCCATGCCCCACAAGGGATGCGGCGGCTCTACCGGGCAGTCCGATCCACCCGCCAGAGGCGTCCCGGCATCGGCCAGCGACCGGAACGGGTAGGTCCGCCGGAGGCGATCGGGGCCGATCCGTTTTTCCAACCACTCGGTCTCCGAGGCGATGAACGCTGGCTGAACCGATGCGGTGATGCCGAGGCGCCCGAACCGGGCGATGTCGGCCTCCGTGAGGACCGAGGCGTGCTCGATCCGCAGCCGTGCCGGGTCGGCACCCTCTGCGACGAGGCGCTCCATCAGGTCGAGCACATTGGTGTTGGCCCGATCGCCGATGGCATGGATGGCCACCAGCCCCCCGAGTCGCAGCGACGCCTTCGCCAACTCGTAGGCCCACACCGGATCCAGCCGGTCGGTGCCGGTCTGCTCGGGATCGTCCGCGAACCCGGTGTGCATGGCGGCGGTGTGGCCTCCCAGGCTCCCGTCGGAGAACATCTTCACGCCGGCGAACCGAACCCTCCCGCCGGCTGCCGCCAAACGCTCGGCGGCTCTCTCCAGGTCGTCGGGGGAGGCGGCGGCGACGATCACCCGCATGTCGACGGCGAGACGATCGGCAGCGTCGATGATCCGGTCCACTTCGGGATCGCCACCCGACCACGGGCCGCTGTCGGTCCACGCCATGGCGCCGACGCCGGTGAGTCCCACCGAGGCGAGGCCGTAGGAGGCGGCGACGAGGGCGTCGGCACCAACCGGCGGCGCCAGCGGGAGCAGGGCGTCGGCGACCGGCCCGATCGCCTCCTCGCGAAGCACCCCGGTCGGGGTGCCATCCGACTCCCGGTCGAACGATCCGCCGCTCGGATCCGCTGTCTCCCGGGTGATGCCGGCGATGGCGAGCGCAGCCGTGTTGACCACTGCGACGTGCCCGCAGTAGCGCAGCAGCATCGTCGGCCGCTTGCCGGTGATGGCATCGAGGAAGTGGCGGTCGGGCAGCCGCTGCTCGGCCAGGGACTCGTCGTCGAGACGCAGCGCCATGAGTGCCGCGGTGGTGGGCAATCCGCGTGCTGCGTCGGCGATCCGATCGGCGAGGTCGACGAAGTCGGCGGCCTGCTTGAGGCTCGGGGTGGTCAGCGTGGCTGCGTGCCCCAGAGGGTGCAGATGAGCGTCGCGAAGGCCGGGGACGATCGTGCCGTCGTAGCGCCGCTCCTCCAGCCCGTCGGCGCGCAGCCGATCGGCCCATCCCACTTCGGCGATCCGCTCACCGTCGACGACGACCGCGTCGCCGACGACCCCCGCGGCCGTGCGGATCGACGCCGCGGTGAGGAGGGTGGGGGGCATGGGGGGAGGCTACCGGCGGGGGGTGGGGGACGAGGGGCGAGGGGCGAGGCCGCGCAGTGGGAGGCCGGGTCCTCAGCCTCTCTCCCATGTGAGTCAGGCGGCTGGATCGGTCAGGGTTCTCGCCACCGTCAGCCGCATTTCCTCGTGGATCAGGCCGTTGGTGGCGACGATGTCGTGGTGCGTGGCGAGGCCGCCGTCCGATGACGACACTGCGCCCCCTGCCTCGGTGACGAGCAGCATCCCGGCGGCGATGTCCCACGGCGCCAGCTTGAACTCCCAGTAGCCGTCGAAGCGGCCGGCGGCGACCCATGCGAGGTCGAGCGCCGCTGCGCCCAGGCGTCGGAGGCCCTCGACGCGCTCCAGGACCGCGGCGACGACATCGGTGTAGGTGCGGGCGTTGGTGTGACGGTCATAGGGGAATCCGGTGACGACCAGCGCCCTGTCGAGTGCTGCCGTCGGCGACACCGCGATCGGTTCCCCGTTCATCCGGCTTCCAGCGCCGCGGACCGCGGCGAACACCTCACCGCGAAAGACGTCGTGGACCACCCCGACGACGGTGCCTTCGCCATCCTCGAGGGCGATGGAGACCGCCACCTGAGGGATGCCATGGAGGTAGTTGACCGTGCCGTCGAGGGGGTCGACGACCCAGCGTCGGTCGGAGGACGAGTCGATGTCGCTGCCTTCCTCGGTGAGGATCCCATCGTCGGAGCGGTGCTCGGCGAGCAGGGTGACGATCGCTGCCTCGGCGCGGCGGTCGGCCTCGGTCACCGGGTTGGTGGCACCCTTGTAGTCGGCCGCACGATCACCGGAAAGGCGCCGGATCTCCTCGGCGGCAGCAGCAGCAGCGGCGACGGCGAGTTCCAGGTCGGTCATGCGCCAGACGGTAGGACGGTGGCGGTGCCGAAGAGCCGCCGTGGGACCTGATCGCGCGGTCCCCTCCCCCGAAGGGGGAGGTGGCATCGGCCGTTGGCCGCTGACGGAGGGGGAGGCCAGACGCGTCGCGGGGTCCCCGTAGTGTCTGCCCTCCCCCCTCCCCGCCTTCGGCGGTACTCCCCCCTTCGGGGGGAGAGAGTTCAAGCCGCCGACGGTGGGGGAAGGCCAGATGTGTCCCGGGGCCGGCCCCTGGCGCCCTCGCCCCTCGCTACCCACCCCTCGCCCCTCGCCCCTCGCTCCTTCTCGCCCCTGGCCCCCTCGCTCCTCCGCCCCTCGTTCCTCGCCCCTCTCTCCTACCCTCACGGTCCCATGCGTCAGATCCTTTCCGTCGTGGTGTCGGCGGTACTGCTGTGGCTGTCGTTTCCCCCGGTGAACCTGGGGATATTGGTGTTCGTCGCTCCGATCCCCTTCCTGTGGACGATGCGTCGCACCCGCTCGGCGGGTGAGGCGGGTTGGCTCGGTCTTCTGTACGGCGGCATCTTCTTCGGACTGCTCATGTCGTGGCTGCAGGCGGTCGGGTTCTGGCCGTGGATGGGGACGACCCTCATCATGGCGGTGTGGACCACGGCCTTCGGCCTGGTCCTCTTCGCTGCCCGGGCCTGGACACCATGGCGCTGGTGGGTGGCGTCGGTGGGTGCCTGGGCTGCCTGGGAGGCGCTGCGGAGCCGGTTCCCGTTCGGTGGCCTGACCTGGGGCTCGGTGGGGGATCCGATTGGCACTCTCGCCTGGCCGCGCGGGTCGGCGCAGTGGATCGGATCGAGCGGATGGGCGGTCATCGTCGTCGGTGCCGCCGCTGGCGTGGTCCTGGCGTTTGACGAGGAAGCGGATCGGCGACCGGCCGAACTCATGGCGATGATCATCGTCGCCCTCACCCTGCTCGGAGCGATCTTCGTCCCCGCGGCTCGAGGTGATGCGGTCCGGGTGGCGGTGGTCCAGGGGAGCACGCCGTGCCCCGCGGTCCATTGCGATGGCGAGGAGGAGCAGATCTATCGCGCCCATCTCGAGGCGACCACCCTCCTCGAGTCGGGGAGTGTCGATCTGATCGTGTGGGGTGAGGACTCGTTCGGTGGCAATGTGAACCCCACCTTCGACGGCGCCGTCAATCGGGAGATCTCCAGCCAGGCGAGCGTCATCGGCGCCTATATCGTCGCCGCCGGCACCCGTCCGAGCGTCCCTGGGACGTACGACAAGTACTCCGTGGTCTACGACCTGGGCGGGCAGATCGTCGGTGAGTACATGAAGCGGCACGCGGTGCCGTTCGGCGAGTACATCCCGCTGCGCGGCATCCTGCAGTTCCTCCCCCAGGTCGGAGAGGGGCGCGAGGACATGAACCGAGGTGGAGGGCCCGGGGTGTTCCCGGCCCAGTTCGGGGAACGCGCCGGCGTCATCGGCACTGTGCTCTCCTACGAGGCAACGGTGGATCGGTTGGTGCGGTCGACCGTCTCGGAGGGTGCGCAGTTGGTGATCGTCCACGCCAACACCGCATCATTCGGCCCTGGTGCCGTATCGGAGCAGATGATCGGGATGCTGCGCATGACCGCCCCTTCGCTCGGTGTGGACATCGTCGTCGCCTCGGTGAGTGGCCGCTCGACGATCATCCGAGCGGATGGTTCGATTGGTCGAACCACCGGCTTATTCGAGTCGGATGTGCTGCGTGGCACCGTCAACTTCCAGGTGGCTCGCCGGACCGTGTACGTGGGAGCGGGTGACTGGCTCCAGGTGGCGGCGATCATGGCGGCCGCGGCCGTGGCGGTGGGGAGCATCGGCGGCCCGTCACGCGACTTTCGCATCCGCCCGGGTCACAGTCGATGACCCTGGACGACCGCCTGCGGGGGCTCCCCGGGGCTCGCATCGTCGCCACCGTGACCTCGGGACTGCTCATGTGGCTGGCGTTCCCGCCGGTCGATGCGGGCGTGGTGGTGTTCGTGGCGCCGATACCGTTGCTGTGGGCGCTGCGCACGACGACCTCGGCCTGGAGGGGTACCGGTCTGGGTGCGCTGTTCGGGATCGTCTTCTTTACGCCGACCCTGTCGTGGTTCAGGGGCTTGGGCGTCGTGGCGTGGATCCCCCTGGTGCTTCTGATGACGATTGGTTCCACGCTGTGCGCCGCCGCCATCTCCACCGCACGCTCATGGACGGGACGGCGGTGGTTGATCGGCGCCACCGGCTGGTGGGGTCTCTGGGAGTTCACCCGGGCGCGTATCCCCTTCGGCGGGTTCCCCTGGGCCTCGTCCGGCTACCCGGTGGGGACCCTTCCGTGGCCGCGGGGGTCGGCCCAGTGGATCGGGTCGACCGGTTGGAGCATCCTCGTGATCGCCTTTGCCGCTTCGGTCGTCCTGATGGTTACCGAGTCGGACCGCTTGCCGGCGCGGTGGGTCGGCGGTGCGATCCTCATCTTCACCGTTCTCGGCGGGCTGTTCGCCCCGGATCCCGTTGGGCCCGAGGTGCGGGTGGCGGTCATCCAGGGGAACTCACCCTGCCCGGGGACCCACTGCCCGGGCGAGCGAGAGACGATCTTCGAGGCACATCTGGCCATGACCCGGCAGATCGCTCCTGGCGTCGTCGACCTGATCGTGTGGGGGGAGAACTCGTTCGGAGGCAGTATCAACCCCACCTACAACCCCCTGGTCCGCAGCTTCATGGCCGCCGAAGCGAGGCGGACCGACGCCTATTTGCTGGTGAGCGGAACCCGCCCTGCCGGACCCGATCACTTCGACAACATCAACATCGTCTTCCATCCGACCGGTCGCCGCATCGGCGAGTACATGAAGCGGCACCCGGTCCCGTTCGGTGAGTACGTGCCCCTGCGTTTCCTCACCGCCTGGATCCCACAGTTGGAGCGAGTCCCGCGGGACATGACCCGAGGAGAGGAGGTGGTCGTCTTCGACATCGATGCTGCCGACGGTTCCGGCCGCTTCGGCTCGGTGATCTCGTTCGAGGGATCGTTCGCCCGACATCTGCGCAGCGGGGTCACCGCCGGCGCCGAGTTGATGATCGTCCCCACCAACGAGGCTTCGTTCGGGTACGGGGCGGCTTCGGATCAGCTGCTCGGCATGGTTCGCATGTCGGCGGCATCGCTCGGGATCGACGTGGTGGTGGCGGCGATCACCGGCAAGTCGGCGATCGTGCGCGCCGACGGATCCATCGAGGCGACGACCGCCCTCTTCGAGGAGGCGACGATCATCGCCACGGTGACGCTGCGTCAACAGGGTCGCACGCTGTACGCACTCGTCGGGGACTGGCTGCAGTGGATGGCGATCCTCGCCCTCGTCGTCGTGGCCACCCGGGATAAGGTGATCGCCTGGTGGCAACGCTCACCCGAGGTGGACGACGCGGTGATGCCCTATCGCTTGGGGGAGTAGGGAGGGGCGAGGGGCGATCGCTACGTGGGCCTCGCGACGCGTCTGGCCTCCCCCTCCGTCATCGGCCTACGGCCTCTGCCACCTCCCCCTGCGGGGGAGGAGAGTCGGGGGGTGCGGTTCGCAACTCTCTCCCCCCGTAGGGGGGGTACCGCCGAAGGCGGGGAGGGGGGAGGGCGAACACTGCGTGGGCCTCGCCGAGGTCTGTCCAAATACCAAATACCAAGTACCAGGTACCGCCTCTGGCCAGCCAGAGCCACAAGCTCTGCCCTACGGGCCAACCCTTGTCCCCGCGGTCCCCGCGATGGCCCGATCAATCCCCTCCACACTGGTGATCAGCGCACCACGGCCGGTGGCCGACACATACGCGATACACGCTTCGATCTTGGGGCCCATCGAACCCTCCGGGAACTCGCCGGCGTCGAGGTATTGGTGCGCCTCGTCGACGGTGAGGCTGAGCAGGGGGCGTTGCTCCGCGGTCCCGAAGCCGAGATAGGCGGCATCCACCTCGGTGAGGATCACGAAACCGCGAGCGTCGATGGAGGTAGCGATGAGGGCGCCGGTGCGGTCCTTGTCGATGACGGCCTCTACGCCGTAGGTGGTGCCGTTGGGGCCGTGTGCCACCGGGATGCCACCGCCGCCTCCGGCGATGACGATGGCCCCGCTGCGGGCGGCATCGAGGATCGCTCCGATCCCGATGACCTCGAGCGGCGGCGGTGACGGCACGACTCGTCGGACTCCCCTGCCGGGAACCTCGACCGTCTCCCAACCACGGGCGGCGGCCAGCGTTGCGGCCTTCTCAATCGGGTAGAAGGGTCCGACCGGCTTTGTGGGTCTGGTCATCGCCGGGTTCTCCGGGTCGACCACCACCTGGGTGACGATCGGTGCGACCGCCACTTCCCTGCCCGCGCCGCGCATCGCGTCCCCGATCGAGCGGGCGAGCAGGTACCCGATGCTGCCCTGTGTCTCCGCGACCAGCACGTCGAGCGGGTCTACCGGTACCTCGTGGTGGGCTGCTTCGGCACGCAGCAGCCCGCGACCCACCTGGGGCCCGTTGCCGTGCACCAGCACCACGCCCGTGTCTTCGGGGAGGAGAACGGTGAGGGCGGCGGCGAAGGCGGCGGCGTTGCGCTCGGCCCGGCCCGGGTCACCGGCGTCCGGGAGTAGGGCGTTGCCGCCGAACGCCACCACAAGCGGCCCGCCGTGGGACGCCCACAGACGGCGGTCAGGCATCGATCAGCGCGACTCGTAGGCGGTGAGGGCGGCGTCGATGGCGTCGATGCCCTGGTCTAGTTCCTCACCGGTCACGCACAGCGGCGGGATGAACCGGATGACGTTGGCGTTGGGCCCGCAGTCCAGGATGAGCAGTCGGCTCTCGTCGCGGCAGTGCTGGGCGAGGAACGGGAAGGCCTTGGGGTCGGGAGTGTTGCCCTCGGTCACCAGTTCGACGCCGATCATCAGGCCGGTGCCGCGCACGTCGCCGATGGTGGGATGCTGCGACTTCAGGTCGGCGAACCGGGCGAAGGCCTGCTCGGACAACGCCCCGGTACCCGGGATCATGGTGCCGAGCACGTCGACCGTCGCCGCCGCGGCCGCACAGGACACCGCGTTCCCGCCGAAGGTGGTGCCGTGTGAGCCGGGAGTCCAGGCGTCGAGGATCTCGGCGCTGGCACCGACCGCCGACAGGGGGAGGCCGTTGGCGATCGCCTTGCCCATGAGAAGGACATCCGGGTCGACGTCATAGTGATCCGAGGCAAACCACTTCGCGGTGCGGCCGAACCCGGTCTGGATCTCGTCGAAGATGAGCAGGATGCCGTGTTCGTCGGCGAGGTTGCGCAACCGCTGCAGGAACCGTGCTGGGGCTGGGTAGTAACCGCCCTCGCCCTGGATCGGTTCCACCAGGAAGGCTGCTACCTCACCTGGCGTCACTTCATGGGCGAACTTCATGTCGAGTTCGCGGATGGCGTAGTCGGTGGCCTCGTCCTCGCTCATGCCCCATCCGAACGGGTGCGGGAACGGGGTGACGAACACTGACGGGAGCAGCGGGTGATAACCCTGGCGGTACTTCGCCTTTGACGTGGTGTAGGTGACCGAGCCCATGGTGCGTCCGTGGAAGGCGCCCCGGAACACCACGACGCCCTGGCGGCCGGTGGTCTTGCGGGCCAGCTTGATCGACGCCTCCACGGCCTCGGCGCCCGAGTTCATGAAGAAGAGCTTCTCGATCGGGTCGGGTGTCACCGACACCACCTTTTCGGCGGCGGTGACCAGCGAGTCGTAGCGGAAGACTCCGCCGGCGTGCCACAGGCGGTCCAGCTGGTCGCGAGCCGCGGCGAGGATGTCGGGGTGGTTGTGTCCGGCGTTGATCACCGAGATGCCGGTGGCGAAGTCCAGGTATCGCTCGCCTTCCACATCGGTAACCCAGGATCCCTGGCCGGAGACGATCTCGAGATCCGAATCCCAGGTGATGACCGGTGCGTAGACCTTCTCGTGGCGCTCAACGATGGAGTTGCTCATGGAGCGCAAGAGTAACGAGTAGGAAGTAGCGAGTAGCGAGTAGCGAGACCGAGGTGAGCCTCGCGACGCGTCTGGCCTCCCCCTCCGTCAGCGACCTCCGGTCGCTGCCACCTCCCCCTGCGGGGGAGGAGACCGCGCGATCAGGTCCTTTTGCGGTTCCTCCCCCCGAAGGGGGGAGTACCTGACGGCGTAGCCGTCAGGGGAGGGGGGAGGGCGATCGCTACGCAGGCATCGCTGCGCGTCTGGCCATGAGCCATGAGCTATCAGCTATTAGCTGAGTTCAACCCATACCTGGCTGGACCAGGCGAGGAGCTCGCCGTCCGCTGTCGCCAGGGCGGTGCCGGCGAGGGCCTTGCGGCCTGAGCGGCTGACCGGCCAGCCGTAGGAGATCGTGGGCTCACCGATGGCGGGTGCCCGGGCCACATGGGCAGCCATCCGACCCAGCACGACCGGCTTGTCGGTCTCGGTGCGCATCGCCGTCCAGGCGCCCGGGCAGTCGATGGCGGCCCACACGATCGGGATGGTGACCGCTCCGTCCCGGTTCGGCAGCGAGGGGTCGGGGGTCCACGGTGCCGCGACGAGGTCGGTGCCGGGTATCGGACCACTGAAGATCCGCAGGTTGTCGGTGCGTCCCGGTCCGCAGGTGAAGCATCCCGGGAACTCGTGGTGGACGAGACCGAGGTAGCGCGTTGCCGCGTCCTCGGCCTGGGCTAGGGTCGGTGGCGTCGGCGGCTCCGGGGGCACTCCGGTCGGTGTCGCCTGAGCGATGAGGCGGTCGCCCTCCATGACGGCCCACCCATCGTCGGCCGGGACGATCTGTAACTCGGTGTCGAGGGACGGGGGTTGGCGCAGGGTCACCTCGACCGGCTCGCCGATGGCCTCGGCGACGGCGCCGCACGAGTAGCCACCGTTGCCCGACCCGGGCGGTCCGAAGAAGCGAGCGGGGATCACGATCGTCGTCATGTGCTCATTCTCGCCGATCAGGTCCGAGTCAGGGCTGAACCGACGCGGACGGATCGTTCTCGGGCGTGCGGTCTATGGCCGGAGGCTTCAGAGGATACGACGCAGGAAAGCCCGGGTGCGGTCGTGCGTCGGGTTGCTGAGCACCGTGGCGGGGTCGCCTTCCTCGAGGATCACGCCTTCGTCGATGAACATGAGCCGGCTGGCGGCGTCGCGGGCGAAAGCCATCTCGTGGGTGACCACCACCATCGTCATCCCGTCGTCTGCGAGCTGGCGGATCACCGCCAGGACCTCACCGACCAGTTCCGGGTCCAGTGCCGAGGTCACTTCGTCGAAGAGCATCACGGCGGGACGCATGGCGAGCGCTCGGGCTATGGCAACTCGTTGCTGTTGCCCCCCGGAGAGCGCTGCCGGGAAGGCAGTGATCTTGTCGGCGAGTTCCACCCGGGCCAGCTGTTCGTGGGCGAGTTTGACCGCGTCGGGCTTGCTCATCTTGAGCACCTTGAGGGGGGCGAGGGCGACGTTCTCCGTGGCGGTCAGGTGGGGGAACAGGTTGAACGCCTGGAACACCATCCCCATGTGCGTCCGCACCTCGTTGAGGTTGGTGCGGATGTCGGTCAGGTCGGTGTTCCGGAAGAAGACCTGGCCCTCGGTGGGCTCTTCGAGCATGTTGATCGTTCGCAGCAGCGTCGACTTACCCGACCCGGATGGGCCGATGATGGCGACCACTTCGCCCTCGTGGATCTCGAGATCGATGTCCTTGAGGACGTGGAGTTGGTCGAACCACTTGTTGATCCCGACCAGCCGGACGAGGGGCGCACCGCTCATCCGGTCACGCTCGACAGTCCACTGCGCATCCGCTTCTCCACGATGGTGACCACCCGGATCAGGGGAAGGGTGATGATCAGGTATCCGGCGGCGGCTCCGAGCCAGGCGGTGGCGTCGAAGCTCTGCGAGTAGAGGCTGCGACCCATGCCGAGCAGCTCGCGCTGCGCCACGGTCAGGCCGAGGATCGACACCAGGGCGGTGTCCTTGATGAGGATGACGAACTCGTTGAGCAGCGGCGGGATCACCCGGCGCACCGCCTGGGGCACCACCACGAACCGCATCGACTGGCCGTAGCTGAGGCCGAGGGATCGCGACGCCTCCATCTGGCCGCGTTCGAGCGACTGGATGCCCGACCGATACACCTCCGCTGAATAGGCGGCCAGGTTGAGGCCGAGGACCAGAATCGCCACCGTGTACATCGAGATCGGGAGACGCAGCGCCGGGACGATGCCGATGCCGAAGAACGCGATCTGCCAGATGAGCGGCGTGCCGCGGAAGAAGTTGATGTAGACGCGTGCCGGGGCGCGGACCACCGATCGCTTGGACAGGGCGAACAGGGCCAGCACCAATCCCAGGGCGAAGCCGAGCCCGGCACCCGCCGCCGAGAGGAACAGCGTGTTCTGAGCGGCCAGCGCGAACGATCTGACTGCGGCGGTGCTCATCACCGCCCACATGGCGCCCAGGCCCCCGGCGATGAGCCCCGACCACAGCACCGTCTTTGGGTTTCCGTGCCTCAGCCGTACCCAGGCGTAAGCGGCGAGCGCCGCCGCGCCGCCCCACAGCGCGGCGAGGGTGAGGATGGACCCCAGATCGTCGGCGATCGCCGAGGCCGACAGGCCGATGTTGTCGCCGATGCGCCGGAGGTTGAGGAAGTTGCGGGCGAACAGCTGGAGGTCGGTACCCCGGAACCAGGCGAAGGCGAGTGCCAGTAGCAGGCCGAGCACACCGAGGACGCCGCCGGACACGACGGCCTCGCGGGCGGGTCGGTTGGGCATGCGGCGATAGGTGAGGACGCTGGCGGCCGCGATCAGCGCGCCAGCGATGCTGACGATCCCGATGATCGACCCGATCTCACGCGATCCGAGGCCCCGTGCCAGCGGCTCCGATGGGGAGCACTGGGCAACCGGAATCCCCTCGGGGCAGGTCTGGGTCCACCCATAGGAGTCGATGACGACGACGCTGCCGATGAACAGCAGGGCGAGCACCGCGGCGCCGCTCACCAGGACCGTGGCCGACCACCGGGTCTGGGACCGAAGGAACCACCGGAACCCGCGGTCGGGGGGCGAAACAGCGGCAGGCGTCAGGGTCATCTGGCGTCCGACTCTAGGTGGAGCGCCACGGCCGTCTCCCGCCGATCAGGACTCCTTCTCGAGCGCCAATTCTCTCTGGAGTTCGTCGGGGTAGGCGAACCAGCGCAGCGTCTCGAACTCGTCACTCACCTCGGGACGCGGGCAGTCGTCATCGGCGGTGGCCTCGTCCATGATGCGTTCTGCTTCGGCCAGGTAGTCGCTGAGACGGCTGACAGGCTCGGTGGACCGCACATCCGGGTGGGCGAGCTCTCCGGAAGTGAAGGTGACGTCATCGAGGCTCAGGGTGTCCTCGGGCGGTACCGATGCATGGCGCCATATCCCGGTGACCGGGTCGAACCCGTACTGCGGGGCAATGCGCCAGCCGTAATCGGCGATGAGGTGCACTGCCCTGAGGATGAACTGGAACGTGTCCTCGTCGATGAAGTAGTTGAAATTGACCCGCACCCACCCCGGCTTGATGCCCTCACACCCCAGGACGACCTCGCGTTCGATGGCGTCGGCGGTGGGCTCGTCGATCCGCAGGAGGCGGTGACCATACGGTCCAGCGCATGAACAACCCCCCCGGCTCTGAATCCCGAACAGGTCGTTGAGCATGGCCACCACCAGGTTGTGGTGTAACGCCCGCTGGCCGTGCCGGATCACGAACGACACGATCGACAGGCGATCGGCAGTCGGGTTGCCGAGGATCTCAATGTTCGGGTTGCGCGACCAGGATTCGACGGCACGCCCGATGAAGTCCTTCTCCAGTGCCCGGATCGTGTCGGCGCCGACTGCTTCCTTGAGGGCGAACACGAGGCCGGCGCGGATCGACTCGACGATCGCCGGTGTGCCCCCCTCCTCGCGGTGCTCGATGTCCTCGACGTACCGATGGCGGGAGGGGCCGACGTAGGTGACCGTCCCGCCTCCCGGGACGGTGGGAACCCGATTCGTGAACAGCTCACGGCGTGCCACGAGGAGCCCTGGCGTCCCCGGGCCACCGATCATCTTGTGGGTGCTGATGAAGATGGCGTCCTTGTAGGAGAGTGGGTCCGTCGGATCGACCGGGCCCATCGTGATGCCGACGTACGGCGCGGCTGCGGCCATGTCCCAGAAGGACAGCGCTCCATGACGGTGCAACAGCGACGACACCGCCGCGGTGTCGCTGGTGATGCCGGTGACATTGGAGGCGGCCGAAAACGAGCCGATGCGGACCGCCCGGTCGGCGTAGCGGACCAGCTCCTCTTCCAAGTGCGCCAGGTCGATGTGGCCGTCGGCGTCTTCCCCGATACGCACCACCTCGGCGATCGACTCGCGCCAGGGCAGCTCGTTGCTGTGGTGCTCGAACGGTCCGACGAAGACCACCGGCCGCTCCTCAGGTGGGATGTGCTCGCTGAGCCGGTAGCGGTCCTCCAGTTGGTCGGGGATGCGCAGCCCCATGACCCGAACCAGCAGGTCGATCGCCCCGGTGGACCCGCTGCCGGCGAACACGACGGCATGGGAGTCGTTAGCGCCCACGCAGCGGCGGATGATCGCCCGGGCATCCTCGCGGAACCGGGTGGTCTGGCGCCCGGTTCGAGACGACTCGGTGTGGGTGTTGGCGTACAGAGGCAGCACCTGGTCGCGGATGAAGTCCTCGATGAAGGTGAGGGACCTCCCCGATGCCGTGTAGTCGGCGTAAGTCACGCGACGGCGTCCGAAAGGCCCGTCGACCGTGTCACTGTCACCGATGACCGAGTCCCGAATCAACCCGAGGAGGGTCATAGAAAGATCGTACCGGCCGAAGGCCGGTCCGATCCGGCGCGATTCGCGGTTCGCGGTTCGCGATTCGCCAGAACGCCTCTTGCGAATAGCGAATAGTGAATAGCGAATAGCGCCTAGGGTTTTCCCTGTGTCCGATCCCGGCTCCTCGTCCGCCATCCGCTCCTGTTACCGGCATCCCCACCGCGATACCCGGTTGTCGTGTTCTGAGTGCGGGCGGCCGATCTGCGTCGACTGCGCCATCGATGCCGCGGTGGGTCAGAAGTGCGCCGAGTGCTCGGCACCCGATGGTCGGCACCGGGTGATCGACCGGGCCCAAATCAAGGGCCATGTGCGCGGCGCCACGCCCTTCACCTACGCATTGATCGTGATCAACGTCGTGGTGTTTCTGGCCGGGCAGTCGAACCCCGACCTCGGGAGGCGGCTCATCCTCGACTTCGCCCACCACCCGGAGCTGGTCTCGGCGGGTGACTGGTACCGGCTGGTGACGGCGATGTTCCTCCACGGCAGCGTCATGCACCTGCTGTTCAACTCGTGGGCGCTCTGGCTGTTCGGTGCGGCGATCGAGCGGCGCTTCGGGTCGCCCTCCTTCCTGGCCCTCTACCTCGCCTCCGGGATCGCCGGGAGCACCGCGTATCAGCTGACCGGCTCGTCGTTCGCCGTGGGCGCCTCCGGCGCCATATTCGGGCTGTTTGGCGCCCTCCTCGCCGCCACCTACCGCCAGCGGCACAGCCCGGCGGGTCGTGCCGCCTTCGGCCAGTTGGCCATGCTGCTCGCCATCAACCTCGCTCTCCCGTTGCTCGTCCCGAACATCGCCTGGCAGGCCCACCTCGGGGGGCTGGTTGCCGGCATGGTCACCGCCGCCGGCTGGGACCGACTCCCTCTCACCGGCGGCGGCTCCGGCGGCAGACGCGTCGCTGTCGCCTTTGCCGTCCTGGTAGTCGCCGCCGCCATCGCCCTCCTGTTCTGAGGGCCTCGCGACGCGTCAGCCCTCCCTCTCCGTCATCGGCCGGCGGCCGATGCCACTTCCCCCTTCAGGGGAGGGGACCGTGAGTTGGCCCTGGCTGCTCGCTGGGCGCGTCCCCGCTGCGCCCTAACCTGCCCCCATGGACTTCGCCTTCAGCGACGGTGCGCTCGACTGGCAGCGGCGGCTTCGTGAGTTTCTGGACGATCGGGTCTTTCCCGCCGAGGCCGAGTTCAACCGGCAGGTCGCCGACAGCGGCACCCCCTACTTCGATCCACCGGTCCTCGACGAGCTGAAGGCCGAGGCCCGTTCCCTAGGGCTGTGGAACTTGTTCCTGCCCGACGAGGAATGGGGAGCCGGCCTGTCGGTCCTCGAGTACGCCCCGCTCGCCGAGATGACCGGCTGGCAGCCCCATTACGCCCCTGAGGCCATCAACTGCTCGGCACCCGACACCGGGAACATGGAGATCCTGGCCATGTTCGGCACGCAGGAGCAGCAGGAGCGGTGGTTGGTGCCGCTGCTCGAAGCCGAGATCCGTTCGTGTTTCGCCATGACCGAACCGGCGGTGGCGTCGTCCGATGCCACCAACATCGCCTGCCGAATCGACGACGATGGCGACGACTTCGTGATCACCGGCACCAAGTGGTGGTCCAGCGGAGCCATGTCGCCACGCTGCAAGATCGCCATCGTCATGGGGGTCACCGACCCCGACGCCGACGTGTACCACCGGCAGAGCATGGTGCTGGTGCCGATGGAGGCTCCGGGAGTCCAGGTGGTCCGCGACCTCACCGTGTTCGGCTACCACGAGCGCGGGGGTCACGCCGAGATCCGCTTCGACGGGGTTCGGGTCCCCAAGAGCAACCTGCTGGGCGAGCGAGGCGGCGGCTTTGCCATCGCCCAGGCGCGCCTCGGTCCCGGCCGCATCCACCACTGCATGCGGCTCATCGGGATGGCCGAGCGGGCCTTCGACGTCATGTGCCGGCGCGCTCTGGAGCGCACCGCCTTCGGCAAGTCGATCGCCGAGCAGGGGGTGGTGCAGGACTGGATCGCCGAAGCGCGCATCCGCATCGAACAAGCCCGGCTCATGGTGCTCAAGGCGGCGTGGCTCATCGATACCGTTGGGGTCAAGGGGGCGCGTATCGAGGTGTCGGCGATCAAGGTGGCGGTGCCCGAGATGGCCACCTGGGTGATCGACCGTGGGATCCAGGTGCTCGGCGGCGCCGGGGTGAGCGATGACTTCCCGCTCGCCTCCCTCTACGCCCACGCCCGGACCCTGCGCATCGCCGATGGGCCCGACGAGGTGCACAAGCGCTCGGTGGCGCGGCGCGAGCTGCGGCGGGTGCGGGACGAGTCGTGACCGGGGCGGTGTTCGAGCCGGTCGGGGATGCCTTTCAGCCGCAGCCGGTGTCGCGGTCCGGGTGGGGCGAGGAGGTGCTGCACGGCGGGCCGGTGGCGGCGCTGTTCGTTCACCAGATGGAGCGGGTGCCGGCCCCGGTGCCGATGCAGGTCGCACGGCTCACCGTCGACATGTTCCGTCCAGTGCCCACCAGCCCGCTGACCGTCACCACGCAGGTGAGCAGGGAGGGCCGCCGGATCCAGACGCTCGAGGCGTCCATGACCTCAGACGGGGTCGAGGTGGCAAGGGCCACGATGCTGCGGATCAGGTCCGACGATCTGGCGGTACCCGACCACCCGACCCGTGAACCACTTCCGGACCCCGACGGGCTTCCGGTCCATCGGATGGTCCATCCGATGCCGGAGCACGATGAGGACGATTGGTTCCACACCCGTGGCGTCGAGATGCGCCTCGTGTCGGGAGACATCGTCGAGCCAGGACCGGCCACGGTGTGGATGCGTCTCACCGTTCCCATCGTTTCCGGCGAGGAGCCATCACCGACCCAGCGTGCAGTCGCCGTCGCCGACTTCCCCAACGGCATCAGCCGGGTGCTGCCACCGGGATGGCTGTACATCAACCCCGACCTCACCGTGCATTTCGCTCGACCACCCGACGGCGAGTGGATCGCCCTGGGCGCCCGCACCGACATCACCGGCGGTGTCGGCCTGGCCCAGGCCGACCTCTTCGACACCGCGGGCGCGTTCGGGCACTGCCTGCAGTCGCTGTTGGTGGCGCAGGGGTACTGATTCCCCTCTCTCCCCCCGTAGGGGGGAGTACCCGACGGCGGAGCCGTCAGGGGAGGGGGGAGGGCGAACGCTACGCAGCCCCCGCGACGCGGCCGCTCTTGGTTCTTGGCTCTTGGTTCTCCGTACCATTCCATCATGACCAACCCGCTCACCCGACCCCGCTGGCTCGCCGGGCATGCGCTCGCACTGGTGACGGTGGTGGCGTTCGTCAGCCTCGGGTTCTGGCAGCTGCGGCGGCATGCCGAGGTGCAGGGACTCCAGGCGGCGGTGGCTGAGGCATCCGCCCTGTCTGCTGTCGATGTCGCCGAGGCCGAGGCCGAGTTCTATCACCGGGTGTACGCCGCCGGGGTGTTCGATCACGAACGGGAGGTCCGGGTGCTTCGGTCCGAGGGGGGTGAGTCCGGAGAGCGGGTCATCACCCCACTGGTTCTGTCCGACGGCACCGCCATTCTGATCGACCGAGGCTGGGTGCCCCGGGGGGGAGGTCGGACCCGTCCATCTGAGGCGACGCGTGTCGAGGGGTATCTGTGGCCGGCCGAGCGCGGATCGTGGGTTCCGGAGTCCCTGGGAACCCGCCAGTTGGTGCGTCGTATCGACCCGGCGGTCGTCCAGCCCTTCGTCGACTACCAGATCCTTGACGGCTATCTGATCGAGGCGGGCCCGACCGCCGAACCACCATCGATCTCGTCGGGTCCGCATCTGTCCTATGCGGTGCAGTGGTTCCTGTTCACGGGCGTGGTGCTGGTGGGCTATCCGCTGCTGTTGCGACGGGCTCTGCGGCGGGAGCGACTCGCTGACGCCCCACCTGGCTGCCGATGACGCCGACGGTGACGGCCAGGGTGCCGACAGTCTGAGTGACGCTCGGGGTCTCTTCGAGGAACACCCAGGCCAGGGCGGCGATCTGCACCAACATCGTGTTGTTGATCACCGCAGAGTGACGACGAGCGCCAGGACGATGACCCGGCGGTGCGGGTGTTCACCAGCCCGGCTGTTCCTTGAGCCAGTCGGTGCTGATGGTCGCCAGATGATCGACCGATGACGAGGCCGCCGCCAGGGCGGCATCCAGCGAGAACACGCTCTCCAGCATGTGCTCCTCGAGGTGGTCGGTGAGTTCGTCGCGCAGGTGGCGACCGCTGTCGAGGGCGCGAGCCGACGCCTCCTGGACGACCCGGTAGGCGGCGTCGCGGTCCATGCCCGCACGGATCAGGGCGAGCAGGACGGGCTGGCTGAACACCAGGCCGTTGCTGGCATCCAGGTTGGCCCGCATGCGGGCGGTGTCGACGACGAGACCGTCGATCAGCCTGGTGGCGCGGGCGAGGGCGAAGTCGAGCACCTGGCAGGCGTCGGGGAGGATCACCCGTTCCACCGACGAGTGGCTGATGTCGCGCTCGTGCCACAGGGCGACGTTCTCGAGGGCGGCGGAGGCGTATCCGCGAAGGAGGCGGGCAATGCCCGTGATGTTCTCGGCGAGGATCGGGTTGTGCTTGTGGGGCATGGCGGACGAGCCCTTCTGCTGCTCGTGGAACGGCTCGGCGACCTCGCTGACCTCCGAACGCTGGAGGTGACGGATCTCGGTGGCCAGGCGTTCCAGCGTGGCTCCGACACCGGCGAGGGCGCCGACGAAGGCGGCATGACGGTCGCGGGCAACCACCTGAGTCGCGGCAGGCTCTGCCATGAGTCCGAGTACCCCGAGGACGTGGCTCTCCACGTCGATGGGGACGGTGGCATGGGTGCCGACGGCCCCCGAGACCTTCCCGTAGGCCACGCTGTGCGCGGCGAACTGCAGCCGACGGTGAGCCCTGACCATCTCGAAGGCGAACCCGGCCATCTTGTGACCGAAGGTCGTGGGCTCGGCCCACATGCCGTGAGTCCGTCCGATCATCGGCGTGTCGCGGTGCGCCAGGGAGAGGCGTTGCAGCGATTCGAACAGGGCGAGTGACTTGTCGAGCAGCAGAGCGGCGGCGTCCCGGAGCTGGATTCCGAGAGCGGTGTCGAGGACGTCCGAGGAGGTGAGCCCGTAGTGCACCCAGCGACCGTGATCACCGGTGGACGAGGCCATGACGTCCACGAAGGCGGCGACATCGTGACGGGTCTCCGCCTCGCGCGCCTTCCAGACGGCCTGGTCTACCGGAGGTACCGCCGCAATGGCGCGGGCTGCGTCCTCGGGGATGTGGCCGTTGATGGCCCACGCCTCGGCGGCGAGCACCTCTATCTGCTGCCACAGCTCCAGGCGCCGCTCCTCGGACCAGAGGGCCCGCATCTCCGGAAGCGAGTACCGCTCGATCATGGCTTCCCGAACGTAGCGGCGCGCTCGGGACCCACCGAGACGATGGTCACCGGCACCCCGGCCACCTCCTCGATGCGTTCCACGTACCGCTGGGCCGCGTCGGGGAGGTCGGAGAACGACCGGACCTCGGTGATGTCGGTGCGCCAGCCCTCATGATCCTCATAGACGGGCTCACAGTCGTAGAGGACCCGGTGTTGCCGGGGGAACTCGTCGTAGGTGGTGTCGTCGGAGCGGTAGGCGTTGGCGATGCGGATCGTGTCGAACTCGGACAGCACGTCGAGCTTCATCACCGCCAGCTCGGTGATGCCGCTGACCCGCACCGCGTAGCGGAGGGCCACGCCGTCGAGCCACCCACACCGGCGGCGGCGGCCGGTGACCGTCCCGTACTCGCCACCCACCTGCACCATCCGCTCGCCGATCTCGTCATCGAGCTCGGTTGGGAAGGGTCCGGTACCGACCCGGGACACGTAGGCCTTGGTGAGCCCGAGCACCCGGTCGATGTCCTTCGGGCCGACGCCGACTCCGGTCATCACGCCACCGGCCGTCGGACTCGACGAAGTGACGAACGGATAGGTGCCGTGGTCGATGTCGAGGAGCACGCCCTGGGCCCCCTCGAAGATGACGTTCTTGCCGTCGCGGATCGCCTTCCACACCAGCAAGGATGTGTCCTCGACGTGGTCGGCGAGCTGACGGGCGTAGGCCAGGTACTCCTCGGCGATGTCGGAGGCGTCGAACGCCAGCTGGTTGTAGAGCTTGGTGAGCTGCTTGTTGGCCTCGCGGACCGCCGCTTCGAGCTTGTCGCGGAAGATCTTCGGGTCGTACAGGTCCTGGACCCGGATGCCGATGCGGGCGTACTTGTCCAGGTAGGCCGGGCCGATGCCCCGCTTGGTGGTGCCGATCAGGTTCTTGCCGAGGAAGCGTTCCCGCACCGCATCGAGCTTGCGGTGGTACGGCATGATCAGGTGGGCGTTCGCCGAGATCTTGAGCCGCCCGGGATCGATGCCACGGCTTCGCAGCATCGCCATCTCCTCGAGGAGCACCTGGGGGTCGATGACGCAGCCGTTGCCGATCACCGGGGTCACGGTCGGGTAGATCACCCCGGAGGGGATCAGGCTGAGGGCAAACTTCTCGTCACCGATGACGATGGTGTGGCCGGCGTTGTTGCCACCCTGGTAGCGGACGACCATGTCGGCGTCCTGGGCGAGGAGATTGGCGATCTTCCCCTTCCCCTCGTCACCCCATTGGGCTCCGATGACGACGGTCGTGGGCATGGTCGGCTGAGGACTCCTAGCTAGTTGCAGGGGGATGGTAACGGAAGCGCCGAAGGCGCTTCCGTTATTCGTTATTCGTTATTCGCTAGGTCTCGCATACAGCAGTACCTATCAGATCAACGCCTCAGCAGGAACCGCCTTGCGAATAGCGAATAGCGAATTGCGAATCGCCGGGATCTGACCGAAGGTCAGATCCCCTGCACATGCACCACGACGCGGCGCTCGCGGGGCTGGTCGAGCTCTCCGAAGAGGACCTTCTGCCACATGCCGAGCAGCATCTCGCCGTCGACCACCGGGATCGTCGCCGATGCGCTGCCGACGAGCATCTGGCGGCAGTGAGCGTGGCCGTTGACCAGCTCGTCCTCCTGGAGGTTCTCGGTACGGAGGTCGGGGTCGTCGTGCTCGTAGTAGCCCTCGCATGGGACGAGGGTGTCCATCATCCGCCGGAAGTCGTTGAGAAAGCCCGTTTCCGACTCGTTGAGGACGATGGTCGTCGTGGTGTGTGGCGTGTGGACCGTCACCTGGCCATGGCGGATTCCCGAACGGGCCACCACCTCACGGGTGAAGTCGGTGAGGTCCCAAAACTCGGTCCCGTCGGTGGTCGAGAAGTGGAGGACTTCGGTACGGATGAGGGGGCTGTCCGAGGCTGCGAGGAGGGTGATGGAGCCTTCGGGGCTCCGGGTACCACGGCGGGTGATGGCGTGTTCGTCCACGAGTCGATGTCTCCGGGTCAGGTACTGCGCTCGCACGATAGCGGGGGACACGCGCGTATCGGGTGTCAAGGGGAGGCGCGATTAGGGCGCGCCGGATGCTTCTGATCGGCTCGGTCAAAACCCGCCGGCAACCAGCGACCCGCCCCTATACACCGCCGCGATCCTCTCCCGTAGCCCGTCCAGGTCGAGTGGATCACCGTCTATGACCACCAGGTCGGCTCGTTTGCCCGCTTCGACCGTGCCGCGGTCCTCGAGGAGCCCCATGCACTCTGCGGCGTTGCGGGTGGTCGCCACCAGCACATCGGACGCCGACATGCCCCCGTCACGCATCAGGGCCAGCTCGTCGAGGTTCTGGCCGTGCGGCGTGACGCCGCTGTCGGTGCCCATGGCGACGGTGACCCCGGCGGCGACGGCCCGGCTGAACGAATCCCGGTGGATCTCCACCACCTCCCGCGCCTTGCGCAGCGACTCGTCGGGAACGGACGCGCCGGCTTCGGCGGCCTTGATGACGCCGGTAGGCGCCACCAAGGTGGGGACTAGGTAGGTGCCGTTCTTCAGCATCAGGCCGATGGCCTCGTCGTCGAGGAAGATCCCGTGCTCGATCGATCGGATGCCAGCCCGCACCGCGTTCTTGATGCCGTCGTAGGCCTGGGCATGGGCCATCACCCAGCGACCGAGGGTGGCGGCCTCTCTGACTAGGACCTCCAGCTCGTCAGGCTGGAAGTGGGCGTGACGGGGGTCGTCGCGAGGCGACAGGACGCCTCCGGACGTCGCCACCTTGATGACGTCGGCACCCATGCGGATCAGCTCCCGGACTTTGCGGCGCATCTCCTCGGGCCCATCGACGATGGTGCTTGGTACGCCCGGGTGCTCGCCGAGGAAGCGGAGATACGCTCCCGACGGCATCCAGCCGTCGCCGTGGCCGCCAGTCTGGCTGAGCATCCCCAGCGAGATCTGCATGCTCGGACCGTTGATGTAGCCCTGCTCGATGGCGGTCTTGACACCCAGGTCGGCACCGCCGGCGTCCCGGACCGTGGTGATCCCGGCGGCCAGCGTGGCCCCGAGATTGCGGGCCGCCTCATAGAAACGCATCGAGAACGGGGTCTGCAGGTGGCGGAACATGTCGACGTGACTGATGACGACGTGCACATGGCAGTCGAACAGCCCCGGCAGCAGCGCCCGCCCCCCGAGGTCGACGGCATCGTCGCCGTCGAGGCCGGTGCCGACCTCGACGATCCGCCCATCCTCGACCACGACGTCGCCGTCGGCGATGGGTGAGCCGGTCCCGTCGAAGATGCGCCCCTTGGTGAACAGTGTGCGAGTCATGAGTCCGAGGTTAGAGAGGGGCGAGGGGCGAGGGGCGACTGCCCGTCAGGAGCGACCCGCCTCGACGTTGAGGTGGAACCCCCAGCGGCCGGGAGACCGATTCATACGCAGGATCGTAAATCCGGATTCGGTGAGAACCTCGGTCAGTTCCTCGGCGGTGAACTGGTAGATGTGTCGGTCCTCGGTGGTGACCGCCGGGTCTGCCGGTGGCATGTCTCGCCAGTCGCTGTAGGAGTCGGGCACCCGACCCCACGAGTCGGCGTCGGGAGTGGAGAGGAACAGTCGGCCGCCCGGTGTCATCGCATCGTGGATGCGCCTCATGGTCGGGACGGGCGCGAAGTTGAAGTGCTCGATCACCTCGGTCATGACGACCCCGTCGTAAGGCGGGTTGGGGACATCCGCTATCTCGACGTTGGCTTTGACGACTACCAGGGCATGCGATGCGGCCAGTGCGGTCGTGATGCGGCCGGGGTCGATGTCGACGCAGGTGATCGTCGCCGGAGTGGCCATGTCAGCGAACACGGCGAGGGCACCGTATCCGGAGCCGATGTCGATCATGCGTTGCGGAGCGGCTCGTTCGGACCATTCGAGGATCCACGCCGGCAACCGGAGCCAATAGAGCGTCTCCTCCGCCCGGTACAGGTCCGTGTAGGCGTCGGGCGGAGCGTGCTCGGTGACGGCTCGCTGAGCGGCCACCACCAACTGCCCGGCTGGGGTGAGGGGGAAGTCGACGAGCGTTGGGAGATCTGCGCGCACTTCCGTCAGGTCGTTCTCGAGGCTGGCGATTCGACGATGAAGCGCCCGGTACTCGGATCGGAGTCTGGTCAGCAGTCTCAGCCGCGAGGCGAGTCGGAGCGGGCTCATGGAGTGCGGGATGGCAAGGCGGGCTTCATCGGAGGAGAGCCTAGGGACGGCGTGTCGTCCCTACCCCGGCTGTCTTGCCCCGCTGGCCCGTGGTACTAGGAGCACCGCGGCGGCGACGAGGACGGCGGCGAGTCGGTAGGGACTTGCCGTCGAGATGCCGAAGAGCACACCGCCGATCACCGGTCCCACGGCTCGGGCGAGTCCGCCCGCCGATGCGTGGGCACCGAGTGCCGCTCCCGACCCGTAGCTCCCGGCGGCGCCGGCGACGGCCGATGACACCACGGGCACCAGCAACCCCTGACCGAAGGCGAGGAGGGCCAGGCCCGAGGCCAGCACGCCGGCGCTCGCCGCTTCGGAGAGGAGCAGGAACCCCACCACGTTGATCATCAGGCCCAGGCGGATGCTTCCGGTGTCGCCGAGGCGCGTGGCGAGGCCCCCGGCAAGGACCGCCTGCGTGAGGACCAGGATCACACCGACGCCGGCGAAGGCGAAGGCGACGGAAGACGGCGTCATCGCGAGGCGCTCCTGGCCCAGCAAGGCGAAGGTCGCTTCGAAGGCACTGAAGGCGACGACGCTGACGAAGGTGAGGGCCACCAGGCGGCGCACCCGTGCCGGGATCGACCGCGGTCCTTCTGTCGCTGGCCGGATCGCAGACGAGCGTGTCTCGGCGATGCGTGCCCAGCCGACGATGAGGTTGATCGTCGATAGCGCCGCCGCCACGAAGAACGGAAGGGAGCGCCCGCCGAGCGCCGCCAGCCCTCCGATCAGCGGTCCCACCACCAAGCCGACGCCGAAGGCGGCGCCGAGCAGTCCCATCAGCCGGGGGCGGTCGGCAGCATCGGAGGTGTCGGCGATCACGGCTCTCGCAACGGACACACTGGCTCCAGATGCCCCGTCGAGGACCCGGCCCACGAACAGCATCACCAACCCGCCCGCCAGTCCGAGGATCAGGCTGCCCACCGCCGATCCGGCGATGGTCAGCAGCAGGATCGGTCTGCGGCCGAACCGATCCGACAGCCGCCCCCAGACGGGCGCGAGGGCGAACTGGGCGAGCGAGTAGGCGGCGACGAGCAGGCCGATCGTCCCGGGCGTGGCGCCGAAGTCCTCGGCGTACAGGGGGAGGATCGGGATGATGATGCCGAAACCGAGCAGGTCGATGGCCACCGCCGCCCAAACGGCCCAGAAGCCAGGGGGGTTTGGATGCCGCCGACTCATGGCGCGGTGACGCGGTCCGCCACCGCGACGGCATCTGCGGCGAGGTGAGAGAGTCCGACGCCTCGGTACCCCCACCCTGCGAGATGGATTCCAGGCGGTGTCGCCGCCGCCACCGTCGCCACCCAGGATTGGTGCCCCACCTCGTACTGGGGGATCCCGTCGGCGTGTCGAACGACTCGTGTGAAGTCGGGGGCGAGGTCGCGACCGAGTATCCGTGACGCCTCCGAGACGACCGCCTCGATGACACGGTCCGTGTCCCACGCAGCCACGTCGGGGTTGGTGGCTCCCCCCACGATGATCTTGGCGAGATTTTTCCCTTCGGGTGCCCTGCTCGGCGCGTAGGACGACTCGAACAGTATCCCGAGTAGCTTGGTGCCGGTGTCGGGACCGACGAGGGCCCCGAACCCATCCGGCAGTGGCACGGCGTCGTCGTTCCCTCCCAGCCACACCACCGTGACCGGGGCGGTGACGGACTCATTCAAACTCGCGGCCACGCCTCCTTGGAGGATTCGGGCGGCGACGGAAGGGCTGGTCGCGATCACCACGTGCTGTGCTCGAACCCTCTCCAGCCCGTCGATCGTCACCGTGGAACCGCCTGCGGTGACGGCCGCAACCTCGAAGGACGTGCGCAGGCGGACTCCGAGCGCGGAGGCGAGCCCATCGGCTACTCCGGCCATATCGGGTACCGGGAGGTGGGGTTGGGGAGTCTCGTCCGTCCTGGTGGCTGTCCGCCTGCGCCGGAGGGCACTGCGAACGATCGATCCGGACTCCTTCTCGAGCGCGGCGAGCAGGGGGAACGACGAGCGGGCCGAGAGGCGTCGCGGGTCCCCGGCGAAGACCCCCGAGGCCGCCAGCCAGGAGACAAGGCGCCCCGTCTCGCGGCCGAAGCGCCGCTCGAGGAGGTCGGCGAGGCTTTCGTCGTCGGACCGCGGCCGCGATCGGACGACCGGCTCGAGAGCGGCGCGTGCCTTGGCCCTCCACCCCAGGATTGGTGCGAGTGCCATGCGTGGCGATCGACGCACGGCGACCAACCGTCCGCGGGCGTAGACGTAGCGATCGGACGCCACTGGCTCCGCCTTGGCGATCGCCACTCCCGCTTCCTCGAGGAGGGGACTGAGGTGGCGGTGCGGCAGGAGGAACGTCCCGGCCCCCGGCTCGAGCGTGTATCCCTCGGCGTGAATCGTGCGGGTTACCCCTCCGACGTGTCCGGCGGCTTCGAGTACCAGGATGTCATCGACGCCGCGGCGGCGCAGTTCGGTCGCAATGAGCAGACCCGAGAGGCCGCCGCCGACGATCGCAACGCGCACCTCCATCACAGGGCTCGAGAGAACGTCGGGCGGTCCGTGGACCGACGAGCGGTGTGAGCGTCGAACACCTGAGCGAGACGCCGCACGAATGGGCGGCCCTGCTCGGTGAGTCGGATCTGAAGCCCATCGACCGTGGCCAGCTCCTCGTCGACGAGCCCGCCCGCTTCGGAGAGAGCGGTGAGCTCATTGGAGAAGTAGTTCGACGCCTCCACTCCGTGTCGACGGGCGACCTCGCCGAGGTCGACACCCCAGCGGCACATGACCGCGGTGATCACCTCACGCCGCAGGAGGTCGTCGGCGGTGAGCCGGTGGCCACGCTCCACCGGGAGCTCCCCGGAGTCCACCGCCGCCAGGTACGAGGCGAGGCGTCGGTGGTTCTGTGCGTACGCGCCGTCGATGTCAGAGATCCCTGAGGTGCCGAGGGCAACCACCTCTGCCGATGCCGACGGCGTATAACCCATGAAAGTACGGCCGAGCGTGCCGGCTGCGTCGGCCACTGCGAGGTCGTCGTCGGGGAGGGCGAAGTGGTCCATGCCGATAGGTCGGTAGCCGGCGTCGACGAGGGTGTTCCTTGTCTGGGCGAATAGGCGCAACCGCGTCGACGTGTCCGGAATGAGCGTCTCGTCGATCCGCCGCTGATGCGGTCTCATCCAGGGGACGAACGCAAAGGGGTAGACGGCCAGCCGGTCCGGCCTCATGGCGAGCACGGTGTCGAGAGTCTGCCTCATGGTGGTCTCTGTCTGGCCGGGCAAGCCGTGGATGAGATCGAGGTTGATCGAGCGAAACCCCGCTGAGCGCGCGGCCGCGTAGAGCGCCGTCGTCTGCTCGGGGGTCTGATTCCGTCCGATCAGCACCTGTACCTCAGGGTCGAGATCCTGGACGCCCATCGAGAGGCGGTTGAATCCCAGCCCGACAAGCGTGTCGATGTGCTCGATCGTGGTGATCCTCGGATCCACCTCGACCGCGAGCTCGGCATCCGGAGCGATGTCGAAGCAGCGCTCGAGGGCACCGTGGAGCAGCTCCAACTCGCTCGGCTCGTAGGCCGTCGGCGTGCCGCCGCCCCAGTGCATTTGGTCGACCCGTCGCCGGCCACTGAGCCCGTTCGCAACGAGCGAGGCCTCGGCGATCACTCGATCCAGATATCCGGTGACGAGCCGTGGATTGCGGGCAACGACGACGTGGCACGCACAGAACGCGCAGCGGGCCTTGCAGAAGGGAAGATGAACGTAAAGCGACAGTGCCTCGTTCGGTCTGTCCCTCGCCGCGGCGCGTAACCGGTCTGCGTGCTCGTCGGGTCCGAAGGCGTCGGTGAAGTCGACGGCGGTCGGGTACGACGTATAGCGGGGGCCGGGGCGGTCGTGCTTCGCGAGGAGCTCGGCGGTGATCACGCCCGGATTTCCTCGACGAGGGCTGCCACGTGCTCCGGCGGGGTGGTTCGATCGATGCCGTGGCCCAGGTTGAAGACATGGCCGGGCCGGTCACCGACCGCGTCGAGGACGCGCCGGGTCTCGGTGCGGATGGTGTCGGGATCGGTGAGCAGCACCGCAGGATCCAGGTTGCCCTGAATTGCCCGGTCCTCACCGATACGCCGCCAGGCCTCATCGATGGGCAGGCGCCAGTCGACTCCGTAGGCGTCCGCCTCGGCGGCTCGCTGGCGCTCCAGCGTGTGGCCGGCCCCCGGAGCGAAGTAAATGCGCGGAGCGTCTAGGCCGTGGATGCTCAGCCGGGCGGCGGGCACGGCGAGGGCGTCGTAGGTCTCCACGTCGAGCAGCCCCGCCCAGGTGTCGAACAACTGCACTGCGTCGGCTCCCGCCTCGACCTGGAGGCCGAGGTACGCCTGCATGGCCGTTCCCAGAGCGGTGAGCGCCTCGGTGGCAGCCGGGGGATCTGCCCGGATGGCTCCGCGAAGGCTCATGAAGTCCTTCGACCCACCGCCTTCGACGAGATAGGCGAGCAGGGTGAACGGCGCTCCGGCGAATCCGAGGACCGCGGTGGTCTCGGGAACCTGCTGTCGGACGAGCCGGATGGTCTCTGCCACGAATCCGACCCGCTCGGTGTCGAGCTGACCGAGACGAGCGATCTCAGCGAGGGTGTGCGGACGGAGCCTCGGGCCCGGATCGAAGGTCATCTCGACACCCATCGCCTCGAGTGGCGTCATGATGTCGGCGAAGATGACCGCGCCGTCCATGGCGAAGCGTCGGATGGGTTGGAGCGTGATCTCGGCGGCGACTTCGGGGGTCGACACCGCCTCCTGGAAGGCGTAGCGCTCCCGGAGTTCCCGGTACTCGGGAAGGTACCTCCCGGCCTGACGCATCACCCACACGGGGGTCCGTTCGACGCCCCGGCCTTTCAGGGCCTCGACCAGAGGACGGACGAGTTTCACTTCACCTCGGCGAGCGCGTCGACGAGCGCCTCGATGGTCGAGTCCAGTGCGTCGCGGTGTGCCTCCATCACGAACAGGGCTTCGAACGGCGACGGGGGCAGCAGCACGCCGTTGCGCCGCGCCGCTCTGAAGAAGGCGCCGAACCGGTCGCGGTCCACGGTGGCGGCGTCATCCCACGAGCGCACCCGATCGGGTCCGAGGAACAGCGTGAGCATGCCGCCGACCCGCTGCACGCAGCCGGGGATGCTCAGGTCGACGAGCGCCCGGGCCAGGGCGTCATCGAGCGCCGCTCCGATCTCCTCGATCCGATCGTAGAGGTCGTCCCGAGCGACGATCTTGCGTAGGCAGGCGAGGCCCGCGGCGACCGCGATGGGATTCCCCGCCAGGGTGCCCGCCTGGTATACCGGCCCGCTCGGAGCCACCATGCCCATGAGATCGGCTCGTCCCCCGTAGGCAGCCGCCGGCGTGCCTCCGGCCACGATCTTGCCCAGGGTGGTGAGGTCGGGCGTGACGCCGTAGCGCTCCTGTGCGCCGCCGCGAGCGACCCGGAAACCCGTCATGACCTCGTCGAAGACGAGCAGCGCCCCGTGTTCGTCGCACAGTCGACGCAGACCCGGCAGGAACTCGGGTTCGGGCGGCACCACTCCCATGTTCCCGGCAACCGGTTCGACGATCACCGCGGCGATGTCCTTTGCCGCGAAGTGCGACCGCACACTGTCCAGGTCGTTGAACCGCGCCACCCGGGTGTCGGCGACTGTGGCCGCTGGAACGCCGGGGCTGTCCGGCTCCCCGAGGGTCGCCGCCCCGCTCCCCGCCTTCACCAGGAAGGGGTCGGCGTGGCCGTGGTAGCAGCCCTCGAACTTGACGATCCCGGCCCGCCCGGTGGCGGCCCGAGCCACCCTGATCGCCGATGCCGTCGCCTCGGTACCCGAGTTGACCATCCGAACGACGTCCACGGCCGGAACCAGGGACACGATGAGTTCGGCGAGCTCTACCTCGAGGGTGGTCGGCACACCGAACGAGGTGCCCTTGCGAGCCGCATTTGTGATGGCGTCGACGATGTCGTCGTCGGCATGTCCGAAGATGAGCGCTCCCCACGAGGCGATGAAGTCGACGAGAATCTCACCGTCGATCGTGGTGATCGTGGCGCCCTTGGCGCTGGCGGCGAAGGCCGGGTGGTCGGCGACGGACTCGAAGGCACGGACTGGCGAGTTGACGCCGCCGGGGATCACGGCGGTGGCGCGTCGCAGCCAGTCCTCGGCGGTGGGGTCTGCGGTCATGAGTTCTCCAGTGCGCGTGCGGCTTCGACGGCGAAGTAGGTGAGTATCACGTCGGCCCCGGCGCGGGCGATGCCGGTGAGCGACTCGATCATGATCCGCTCCCCGTCGATCCATCCGCGCTCGGCGGCGGCCCGGATCATCGAGAATTCCCCGGACACCTGATAGGCGGCGACCGGTACGTCGACGCGGGCTCGCACGTCGGCGACCACGTCGAGGTACGGCCCCGCCGGTTTCACCATCACCATGTCGGCGCCCTCGGCGAGATCGCGTTCCACTTCGACCCGCGCTTCGCGCCGATTGGCGGGGTCCATCTGGTGGCTTCGCCGGTCGCCGAACGATGGTGCCGACTCGGCCGCTTCCCGAAACGGCCCGTAGTAGGCGCTGGCGTACTTGACCGCGTAGGAGCAGATGGCCAGCTCGGGATGCCCGGCGCCGTCGAGAGCGGACCGGATCGCCCCGACCCGTCCGTCCATCATGTCCGAGGGTGCGATGACGTCGGCCCCGGCGTCGGCGTAGGCGACGGCTGTCTGGGCGAGCAGCGGCAGGGTGGCGTCGTTGTCCACGGTGTCACCGGCGATCACCCCACAGTGGCCGTGGTCGGTGTACTCGCACAGGCAGACGTCGGCCCACACCACGAGGTCGGGAACGGCCTCTTTGAGCGCCCGGATGGCCGTGGGGACCGGGCCGTCGGGATCCCAGGCCCCGGATCCACGGGGGTCTTTGGCCGTGGGGATCCCGAACAGCATCACCCCGCCTACTCGGGCGTCGCGGGCGTCGGTGGCCACCTCGACGAGTCGGTCGACGGAGAGTTGCGCGTGGCCGGGCATCGAGTCGATCGGCTTGCGGACGTCGGTGCCAGGCACGGCGAAGAGCGGCAGCACGAAGGACGCCGGATGGAGCCTCGTCTCGGCCACCATGCGCCGCAGCGCCGCCGAGCGCCTCAGCCGTCGCGACCGGCCGACCGGGTAGGTCATCTGTCGACCCTTTCTGTGAGATGCGCGGCCATCAGCGTCGCCAGCCCCTGATGACTGGGAGGCTCGGCGATCAGGTCGGGAACCCCGCCGTACTCTGCCAGCGCCCGGGCCGTCGTGGGGCCGATGACACCGATCACCAGCCCTTCGAGCGGCTTCGCCATCGACCATCCCCGGATGGACGACGGTGAGGCGAAGGCCACGGCGTCGACGTCAGCGTCCGGCGGCGCGACCGGCATCGTCTCGTACACCGCCCGCTCGAACAGGTTCCACCCTGCCGAGGTGATCGCATTGAAGACGCCGGGATCGGTACCGGCGGCGTGGGGGAACACCACCGTGCCGTCACCCTCACCGAGTCCGGCCGCCAGCTCGAAGGCGCCGACCGATCCGACGAGTCCCACCGTCCCGCCGGCGTCGGTGACTGCCCGGGCGGTTACCGACCCGACGGCGGCGACCGGGACTGACGGCATCGCCCCGTCGGGCCACACGATGGCGATGGCTCGTGGCGAGGTCGCCACCAGCCAGGTGGCTCCGGCTGCCTGGTGGCGGATGTCGGAGATCACGCTTTCCGCAGCGGGTGCGATGCGAACGCACGGCAGGAGGACGGGCTCGAGGCCATGAGCGCGGTAGGGGGCGGCAGCCGCTTCGGCGCGGTCCGGGGCGGTGGTGATGGCGACCCGGCTCACAGGCCGAGCCTTTCCTGTGCGAGTCGGCTCGCCTCGTCGGGGTCCGAGCCGGTGACGCGGGCTCGGCGGGTCCCGGCTTCGTCGTGGACGAAGGCGGTGAGGGTGATCCCACTGTCGTCAGTGGTGGCGAGGGCGCCCAGCGCGGCACGGCATCCCGCTCCCGTGCGCGCCAGCAGCGACCGTTCGGCCTCCACGGCCCGCCGGGTGGTGGCATCGTCGATGGCGGCGGCGAGTTCGGAGGCGCTCGACCCCTCCCGTCCTTCGACGGCGATCGCTGCCTGGGCGGGGGCCGGGACCATCTCCTCGAGGCTGAACCGATGAGCGATCCGGTCCTCCATGCCGAGCCGGCGCAGTCCGGCTTCGGCGAGGACGATGGCGTCGAAGTCGCCGCGGTCGACCTGGTCGAGCCGGGTGCCGACGTTGCCCCTGATCTCCGCCATCTCGACATCCGGACGCAGCACGCCGAGCTGGGCGGCTCGTCGCGGGCTACCGGTTCCGACCCTCCCACCCCGCGGCAAGTCGTCGAGGGTGGTGCCGCACAGCACGTCCCACGGCGCAGCCCGCTTCGGGTAGAAGGCGACGAGGCCGTCGGGGCCGGCGGTGGGCAGGTCTTTGCAGGAGTGGACGGCGAGGTCGGCGGAGCCGTCGAGTACCGCTTGCTGCACCGCCCGGACGAAAGCCCCCATTTCGGTCAGTTCGGTCACCGGCGTCGTGCGGTCGCGATCGCCTTGTGTGGTGACTTCGAGGACGGTCACCGTCAGACCCCGGTGAGCCGCCTGGAGCGCCTCGGCGACGAGACGGGTCTGGGCCAGCGCCAGGGCCGACCCGCGGGTTGCGAGCACCAGGTCACTCATCGGCGACCCCGAACGCCTCGGCGAGGGCTTCGAGTGTTTCGTTGCTGTCCGCCCGCTTCACGTACTCGATGGGACCCGCCAGCAAGGTGCGCGACACGGTGTGGGCCGCCTGGCGCAGTACGGCGATCTCCTCCTCGGACTGGAGCCGTCCGGCGAACCGCTGGACGACCCGCTCGACGATGTCGTCGGCCGAGGCGACCATGCCGCTGATGATCGGGGCGATCTCGTGGTGGTCGGCGAAGCGGTGGTGCGCCTCGGCGGCGGCATCGGCGACGAAGGCGTCGGCGTCCTCCCCCCGGGGCCGCCGATCGGCGACGCGAGCCAAGGCATCGATGTCGACGTACTCGACCATGGATCCGTCGGGGGGCACAAAGTCGGGGGGCATCGCCATGTCGACCAGGACGAGCGGCGAGGTGCGCGCCGACAGCACGCCGCGCAGGCTGTCGTCGTCGATGGGCCGCTGCTTCGCCGAGGTGGCCGAGACCACGGCGGGGAAGTGCTCGAGTGCTTCGAGGACCCTCTCGAACGGCCACACCTCGACGCCGGTGATGGTGACCGCCGAGGGTCGGCGGGCCAGGAGGGTCACCCGCGGCGGCGCCGGGAGCGAGCGCAGGGCGGTCGCCACGGCGGTCGCCATCGTCCCCGATCCGAAGATGGCGACCTCGGTGGCGGCCCCGACGGCTTGGGCGGCGATCATCCCCATCGAGGCGTGTGCCGACCCGGGGATGAGATCTCGTCCGCGGCGTCCGATCGAAACCAGCGCCTCCATGAGCCTGGCGAAGATCCCACCGATGCGTCCCGCCTTCTCGGCCTCGTTCACCGCCTGCCTGAACTGGGAGAGGATCTCGACTTCGCCGAGGATCGGCGACTCCAGCCCGGCGGCGACGCGGGCGAGGTGTACCACGGCTGCTCGGTCGGAGCGTATCTGCCCAGGGATCTGCTCGGTGAGTTCTTCGCCGAGGATCGAGTGCAGTACCCGCCGGAGGTGCTTGGCATCTCCGCTGGTCACGATCTCCACCCGCAGGCACGTCGAGAGGACCACGGTGTCGTCCGGGACTGGGCTCGTCAGGAGTCGGCGCGCGATCGTGGCGCGCGACTCGGTATCGAGGCGCGGGTAGGCGTAACTGGCAGAGGAAATGCGCATCGTGGGTCCGCGCGACGATACGGCCGCGTCATCCCGACACGGAGTCGTAATGCTCGGCGCTGGCGCCCCGGAGCGCTATGCCTCCCGGGTCATCACCAGTCGCGGGGCTCTCCCCGGACCATCTCCAGCAGTTCGGCCTCCGGTGAGCCGCGTTCCGGTTGGTGGTCGTACACCCAGCGGGCTCTCGGGGGGAGGGAAGCCAGGATCGATTCGGTGCGCCCGTCGGTCTCGATGCCGAACCTCGTCCCGCGGTCCCACACGAGGTTGAACTCGACGTAGCGGCCCCGCCGGACCTCGTGCCACTCGATCTGTTCCGCTCCATAGGGGGTGTCGATCCTGCGTTCGAGGATGGGGATGTAGGAGGCTGCCAGGTGGTCGCCCAGGTCCTGCTGGAAGGCCCACACCGCCGGGAGGTCGTCGGTCAGGTGGTCGAAAAAGATGCCACCGACCCCCCGGGCTTCCCCCCGATGCCGGAGATGGAAGTACGCGTCGCAGGCCGTTTTCCACGCCGGGTAGTCGGCCACGGGGTGGCGGCCGCAGGTCTCTTTGAGCACCCCGTGGAAGTGGCGGGCGTCCTCGTCGTAGAGGTAGTACGGGGTCAGGTCGGAACCGCCCCCGAACCAGGCGGCGTCATCGGTTTCGAAGTAGCGGATGTTGGCGTGGAAGGTGGGGGCGTGGGGGTTGGAGGGGTGGACGATCGTCGACAGCCCGCTGGCGAAGAACTCTTTGGCACCTGCCGCCATCCCGTCGGCGAGCTGTTGGGGAGGTGTCCCCCAGACCGCGGACACGTTGACCGCCGCCTTCTCGATGGGGCCGTCTCCGGTGAGGATCCGGGTGGTGCCACCGCCGCCACCGGTGCGCTCCCAGGTGTCCGTCGTAAACCGGGACCCACCGTCGATCTCCTCGAGACTCCGGCACAGGACGTCCTGGAGGTCGCGGTACCGGGCCTCGACGCTGGTGCGGTCGATGGGGGTGCTCACGCCCGCATCCCGACCGACTCGACCATCCCGGCGAGGCCGTCCACCCACAGGGGGTGCGTATTGACGCAGGGCACTAGGGCTAGCGACTCTCCGCCCAGGTCGGCCCACTGGTTGCGGAGCCGGATGCCGATCTCCTCCAGCGTCTCCAGGCAGTCGGTGGTGAACGAGGGCGTCAACACGGCGAGGCGCCGGATGCCGCGCTCGGCGAAGTCGACGATCACCCGATCGGTGTACGGCTCGATCCACTTCTGGCCGGCCAATCTGGATTGGAACGCCGTCGAAAAGGACCCGGGCTGGAGTCCGAGGCGCTCGGCGATGACACGCGTCGTGACATGGCATTGGGCCCGGTAGCAGAAGCGGTTCTGGGTGGTCATCTCCGACGAGCACGTGGCCGATGCCAGGCACCAGCTGCCGGTCGTGTCCGAGGTGCGGATCTGCTTCTCGGGGAGCCCGTGGTACGAGAACAGCACGTGGTCGGGGCGGTGCTCCTCGATCATCGGTGCGGCCAGCGCCGCCTGGGCCTCTACAAAACCGGGATGGTCGTAGAACGCCGGCGCCACGGCGATCCCCGGGACATTGACCCGTTGGCCGATCTCGTCGAGCGCTCGTTGCACCGCCGATCCGGTGGCGGCCGATGAGTACTGGGGGAACAGCGGGATCAGGACGAGTCGTTCGCACCCGGCGTCGAGCAGGTCGGTCACCGCCGCTGCAACGGGGGGGTTGCGGTACCGCATCCCCAGCGCCACCCGGTACGCCGGGCCGAGTCGCTGGGAGAGGGCGTCGACGAGGTCGTTGCTGAGGGCGAGCAGCGGCGACCCGCGGTCGGTCCAGATCTGTCGGTAGGCGTGGGCGGAGCGGCGGGGCCGGAAGGGGAGGATCACCAGCTCGAGCAGCGCCCGTCGTGCCACCGCGGGCATGTCGAGTACCCGGGGGTCGGAGAGGAACTCCCGGAGATACCGGCGCACGTCCCGGGTCGAGGTCGAGTCGGGGGTGCCCAACTGGAGCAGCAGGACCCCGGTCGGGCGGGCGGTCATCGGGGGTCAGCGGTCGGCTGCGAGACCGTCGAAGACGAAGCGGACCAGGGTGTCGGCGACCTCATGGACGCGCTGCTTGGCATCACGGTCCCGCAGCAGGGCCTGTGAGGCGGACATCATGATGGTGAAGACGATGCGGCTGGCGTCTGCGGGGTCGAATGCCCGAAACTCGCCGTCGCTGATCCCGACGCGACAGAGCCGGGTCACCTCGTCTTCGAGCCTGCCGTGGGCCGCGCGCACCCGGGCCTGGGCCTCGGGACTCAGCTTGGGGAGCTCCCGCATCAGCGTGCTGCCGAAGTCGGCGTCGCTGGAGACGAACTCGAGTCCTCGGATGATCAGCTCACCGAGTCGCTCGCGATGTGTGAGGCCGTCGGGGAGGCCGTCGACCATCTCGTCGACGGCCTCGGGCAGCGACCGCTCGACCAGGTGGACGAGTACGTCCTCCTTGTCGACGAAGTACTCGTACAGCGTGGTTCGCCCGATGCCGACGAACCCGGCGATGTCCGCGAGGGCGGTGTCGCCGTATCCCTGGGCGCGGAAAAGTGCCGCGGCCGCATCGAGGATCTCCTCGCGGGTCTGGCGCTTGTGTTCGGCGATCGTGGCCGCGCGAATTCGGGGCATGACCCCCTGAATGTAACTCAATCGGGCGTGGATCGTCCTCGACGGCGCGTCGGAACATGCGGCCGCGGCCGGTGCGCTATGTTCCGCAGGTGACCGACATCGGCATCGAGACCCTCGACGAGTGGTCGTTCCGGGTCGACCTCAGCGATGGTTCCAGTTCGAGTTCCCACACGGTGACGATCGACCCTGACTGGTACGAAGACCACTTGGCCGACGCCCCCAAGGAGGCGGTGGTGCGGGCGTCGTTCCGCTTCCTCCTCGATCGCGAGTCGCGGACCTCGATCCTCCCCAAGTTCGACCTGGGGTCGATCTCCTGGTACTTCGACGACTACCCCGCCGAGTTGGGCCGATACCTCGACGATGAGTGAGGTGCCCGTCGATTTCGCCGCCGAGGGGCTGGAGTCCTATCGGTGGTCGAACGGTCCGGGCCACCGGTACGCCGCCCACAGCCACCCGTATCACAAGGTGCTGATCTGCGACTCGGGGTCGATCACCTTCCACACCGCCGACGGTGACATCGTGCTGCGCGCCGGCGATCGCATGGACCTCCCCGCGGGCACCGAGCACTCGGCGTCGGTCGGCGAATCCGGCGTGGTGTGCTGGGAGGCAGCCCGGTACTGACTCAGGCGTTCGGCTGCTGGAGGTCGCCCCAGCGTTCGTCGACGGCCAGGTCGATCACCGTCCATGCCATTGACAGGGCCGCATCGCGCAGCGCCTTCTCACCGTCCGGGGTGATCGTGTGGGCGGCGAACTCGGGCTGGTGGTTGACCGCACCGTCGGTGGCCATGCCGACGTAGGGGTGGATGCTGGGCACCACGTTGCTCACGTTGCCCATGTCGGTGCTCCCGGCGCTCAGCTTGTCGGCGTCGCTCTGTCGGCGCAGCGGGCGGCCCAGGGCCTCGGAGTTGGCGGCATACAGCTCGACCATGGTCGGCTCGTGGGTGAGGTGCTGGAACTCGTTGCTGATCCGGGTGAAGGTGACCTGGCACGCCGTGGACGCCGCTGCGGCCTCTGCCATGGTGCGGAAGCGCTCCACCAGTTCATCGAGGCGTGCCTTCGTGGCCGCCCGCACGTACCACTTGGAGGCGGTGTACGACGGGATGATGTTGGGGGCGTCGCCGCCCTTGGTGACGATGCCGTGCATCTTGTCGCTGGGACGCATCTGCTGACGGAACGTCGACACGTTGACGTACAGCTGGACGAAGGCGTCGAGGGCGTTGCGGCCCTCCCAGGGCGAGGCGGAGGCGTGGGCGTCCTTGCCCCGGAACTCGACCATCAGGTCGATGATCGCCAGCGCACTCGGATCGACCACTTCTTCTGGGGTTGGCACAGGGTGCACCATCATCGACGCGGCGGCACCTTCGAAGGCGCCGGCGTTGATCAGGTCCACCTTGCCGCCACCGGCCTCCTCGGCGGGCGTTCCCAGCACGGTCACGCGGATCCCGAGCTCATCCGCCATTCCGGCGAGGGCGATGCCGGCGCCGGCGCTGGAGGTGGCGATGATGTTGTGTCCGCAGGCGTGACCCACCCCGGGGAGTGCATCCAACTCGGCGCAGATGACCACCTCGGGGCCGCCCGATCCCGCTCGGGCGGCGAATGCCGTCTCGAGCCCGAATGCCGGGTATTCGACCTCGAAGCCATGACCGGCGAGCAGCTCGACTAGGCGACGCGACGCCTCGCGCTCCTCATAGGCGATCTCCGGGTTCTCATACATCCACCGGCTCAGATCGCGGAGATCCTGCTCCACGGCATCGAAGGCCTCACGAGCCCGCTGCTTGAGGTCGGTCGCCATCGGGTTGCATGCTCCTTGGTGGACTCAGCAGGAGGAGGCTACCTGCTGCCGGCTACCGGCTACCGCCGAAGGCGGGGAGGGGGGAGGGCTTACGCGTCGCGAGCAAGCGGCTACGACTCGCTACTCGGTAACCGCTACTCGCTACTCGCTACTCGCTACTTCGTCCCTCGGCCCTCTCTTCTCCCGCCACACCAGGAAGGCCACCGCGCCGAGGGTCACCAACAGTGACACCCACCCGTTGCGGCTGAGGCCAAACAGTCGGAAGCTGGTGTCGGTGCGCAGCAGCTCGAGGCCGAAGCGGATGGTGCCGTACGAGATGAGGTAGCACAGAAACAGGCTGCCGCGGCGTAGGGTGAAGCGCTTCTCTACCCACAGCAGGGCGAAAATGGTGGCGACGCTCCACAGCGACTCGTACAGGAACGTCGGGTGGAAGGTGGCGAATTCGGCGAACTGGGGAGGCCGTCGATGCGGGGCGATCTCCAACGCCCACGGCAGGGTGGATGGCGTGCCGAATAGCTCCTGGTTGAAGTAGTTGCCCCAGCGCCCGATCGCCTGGGCCGCGGGTAGTCCGAGCGCCACCGCGTCCAAGAACGCCGGAAAGTCGCCCTTGTGACGCCGGATGGCCCACACCGCCCCGAGGATGCCGCCGGTGAGGCCACCGAACATGGCGATGCCGCCCTCCCAGATGCGGAACACGCCGAGCCAGTCACCCTCGAAGCGGTCCAACCGGTTGATCACATAGGCGAAGCGGGCGCCGGCGAAGCCGATGACGATCGCCCACATGGCCGTCTTACCCGCCACCTCCGGGTCCCCGCCGAATCGCTCGTAGCGCCGCACGGTGATCGTGTAGGCGGTGGCGACGGCGATCCCCATGAGGATGCCGTAGATGTGGATGGTCAGCGGGCCGAGGTCGATCGTGTTGAACGGCGGCGACGGGATCGATGCGAGCAGCGTGGTCACGACTCGTCCGCCCGGAACTCCTGATACGCCTCCCAGGCCCGGGGACCGTAAGTGGCTGCCGGCCCGCCGCCCATCGACAAAGCCACCGCCAGGCCCTCAGCCACCTCTTCGGGCGTGGCGCCAGCCCGTGCTGCCTTCTTGGCATGGGAGGCTATGCACCCGTCACACTGCTCGGACACGGCGATGGCGAGCGCCATCACCTCCTTGAGCCGGGCGGGGATCACCCCATCCTCGGTGGCAGCGGAACTCATCGCGACGAACCCAGACCACGTCTCACCCATCGCCTCGCGCAGTTCCAACGCCGGTCCCCGCAGATCGGCGAGCACATCGTGCCAGTGGGTGGTCATGAGCGGGGATGGTAGAGGTCAAAGAGTGGCCAGTGGTCCAGCCACCGGCTACCCGCTACCGGCTACCGGCGACGGGGTGTGAGGCGCTGACCGAGAGCACCCAGCATCGACCGAACGAGTCGTACATTCTCGCGCAGGTCGGCGTGGGTGGCGGGGTCGACATACCCCAGGTCCGCAGCCAAACGGAGCTGGTACTCGACCTCGTTCGCCGATCCGACTGAGTAGCGAACAAAGCGAGCAAAGTCCCTATCAGAGCCGCGGCCTGCGCCCTCCGAGATGTTCGACGCGATCGAGGCGGCCGCCCGACGAGTCTGCTGAGTCAGGCTGAATCGCTCGGCCTTCGGATACTTCTGAGTGACGGCATACACCCGCAGTGCAACCCGATGCGCTTCTTGCCAGACCCTGAGCTTCTCGTAATCGGCCACGCCCGCTTCGTCGCATACCGATCGACCAAAGTCAAGATGCTCGGTGCTGGTAGCTGGTAGCTGGTAGCTGGTAGCTGGTAGCTGGCAGCTGCCTACTTCTTCTTGCCCCCGTCGTCCTCGAACACGCCCTTGATGGCTCCCAGGCTGCTCAGGATGCCGCTGGCTTCGTAGGGGAAGAACAGCTTGGTTGCCTGACCGTCGGCGATCTTGGGTAGCGCGTCCAAGTAGCGAATAGCGATGAGGTCGGGCGACGGGTCACCGGCGTGGATGGCGGCGAACACTCGCTCGATCGCTTGCGCCTCACCGTCGGCCACGGTGTGCAATTGGAACTTCTCCGCCTCGGCGACTTCCTTGATCGCCTGCGCCTGGCCCTGCGCCTCCAGGATGCGGGCCTCCTTGATGCCTTCGGCGCGAAGGATGGCGGCACGCTTCTCACCTTCGGCCTCGGTGACGGTGGCACGACGATCACGCTCCGCCTTCATCTGACGGTGCATGGCCTCGGTGATGTCCGGTGGCGGGTCGATCCGCTGGATTTCGACGCGGACCACCCGGGTGCCCCACACGTCGGTGGCCTCGTCGAGGACGCTGCGTAGCTGGGCGTTGATCATGTCGCGAGAGGTGAGCGCCTCGTCCAACTGGAGTTCGCCGACGATATTCCTCAGGTTCGTCTGGGCCAGCTTGGTGGCGGCGAGGATGAAGTTCGCCACGTTGTACTTGAGCTTCACCGGGTCGGTCGCCTGGTAGTAGACGACGGCGTCGACGGTGACCACCACGTTGTCCTTGGTGATGACCTCCTGGGGTGGAACGTCGACCACCTGTTCGCGCATGTCGATGCGGCGGATGCGCTCGATGAACGGGATGATGAAACGCAGTCCCGGGTCGACCATCCGGTCGAACCGGCCGAACCGCTCCACCAGTCCCTTTTCGAACTGGGTGACGATCTTGAGGGCCTTTGCTGCATAAATCAGCACCGCCAGGCCGATGACGATCAGTACCAGGAGTACCGGGTCTATGTCGAAGTTCATCTCACCTCTCCTCGAGGGCCGGTGGTGTCGGCCCGATCAATCGACTTTCTCGACGACAAGGCGGGTTCCCCGGATACCGGTGACCCGCACGGCGGCGCCCACCTCGAGGTCGTCCCCGTCGGTGGTGGCCCGCCAATCCTCGGTTTCGACGCGCACCCGTCCGGTGCCGGACTGTGGGTCGATGATCTCGGTGACCTTGCCTCTCTGCCCGAGCATGCGGTTGGAACCCATGAGGGGCGTGTCCTTGTCGATCTTCTTGACGAACCGCTGCAGCACGAAGAGTGCGATGAGGGAAACGGTGAGGAAGGTGAGCAACTGAACCAACGGCGCGACGCCAACCCAGGCGAGAACGGTGGCGACGAGGGCCCCGACGGCGAACGGAAGCATGAAGAACCCGGCGGTGACGATCTCACCGAATCCGAGGACCAGGGTCGCGATGACCCACACCCAGCGCCAGGTCTCATTGTCCATGCGGTGCTCCTTATGTCCCTGCGCAAAGGGTAGCCAAGCGGGAAGGGGCGAGGGCCAGGAGGAACGATGGGCGAGGGACGAGGGGCCAGGGGCGAGGGGCCAGGATGGCGATGAGCGAGAACGAAGGCAGGGCCTCGCGATGGGTCAACCCTCCCCCTCCGTCTCGGCCCTTCGGGCCGATCCACCTCCCCCTTCGGGGGAGGGAACCGCGTTGGGAGGTCCCGCTTTGCGGTTCCTCGCCCTGAAGGGGTTGGGAGGTCCCGCTTTGCGGTTCCTCCCCCTGAAGGGGGGAGTACCGCCGAAGGCGGGGAGGGGGGAGGGCTGGCGCGTCGCGAGCGGGGGGTTGCGCCCTCGCTACTCGACCCTCGCCCCCTAAGACGCGATGTCGATGACTATCCGCAGGGGGTCCTGCAGGATCTGCACCCGGAAGCCCTTCTGGCCGGTGAGGCCGATGATCCAGGTCATTTGGGCTTCGAAGTCGCCGGTATTGATCACCTCGACAATCGGGTCCAGGCCCGGGTACAGCTCGCGATCGCCTGTGTACACCAGCTCGAACTCCTCCGACTCGGTGTCGTAGGACGACACGGGGCTCATGGTCACCACGAGGAAGGCACTGCCGTTGATTTCGACTTCGGCTCCCTCACCGTCGGTGTAGAAGGGCGGGTCCTCGTAGCGCACGTGATACATCGGTGTGCCGCTGCCGGTGAGGTCGAACACGATGCGGGCGTAGCCCGGGTGAGCGCCGAATCGGATATCCGTCAGGCTGGGGCCGGGGTTGCCGGTGATCTCCGTATTGAGTACCTCGTCGAAGTCGTCGGCGAAGTCGACGTCGGCTGCGGTCGTGGTCGTCTCTGCGGTGGTGGTGGTCGCCGGCTCCGTCGTGGTGGTCGTCTCCGGTGCCGCCGTCGTGGTGGTGTCGGCGAGGGCGGTCGTCGTGGTCGCATTGGGGTCGTGCGGACCGGTGAGGGTGACGATCAGCAGCATGACACCGAGGGCAAAGGCAACGCCAAGGGCGACCGGGACCACGATGTTCCACGGACTCTGGAGACGCTCCATCGGATGATTCCTCCCTCGGTGTGCTACCGGAATCTAGCGATGGAGCGTGAATATTCTCGCGATCCGGACCTCAGTGAATCACCAGCTCCCCCCGGCCGCGTCGACGGTGATCACGAGTACGGGCGGCGGCAGACCGCTTCGGTCAGCTGCCCGCCTCTGAGCCGATGTCGACCTGCCGGCGACGCCGCTCCAACTCGTCGATCTCCCCGGGTACCGAGTCGATCTCGGACTCAGGGACTTATGTCCCCCACCACTTGGAACGTCCTGATGATCTCGTCGAGTGCAGCCACGTCGGCGTCGGTCGCCACCGACACCTGCAGGTAGACCAGGAAGCTGAAGTCCGGCGGCTCGGCGGCGATGACGTAGAACAGACTGCCCTCGGGGCCGCAGTTCTCGTACGAATCGAAGACGCCGACGTACAGTCCGTCGTCATACTCGAACCGCCCCAGATAGTCGCATTGGTCGTCGAAACGCCCAGCGTCGAGGACTTCGTCGGGACTCATGCCGAGCAGCTGGGATGCGCCGAAGAACAGCCCGGGGATGCCCCAAGATTCTGCCCACATGGCGAGGTCCGGAGAGGCGCTCAGGAAGCGTCCCGCCTCGAACCCGTTGTAGTTCCAGATGCCCGACGCCACGTCGAACCACTGATCGGGCACGCTCACCTGGAGCGAACCGGAGTCGTCGGTGATGATTGAGTAGGTGTACGCGTCCGTCCCTGGGGGTTGTGGGTCTTCGTTGCCGGTGCCCTGGCCGGGGAGGTTGACCTCCTCCAGTTCCCGCCCGTTGATCTGGCCGCGCAGCACCTGGTCGGTCGCTGGCCGGTACACGTCTATGGCGAGCACGTCGTCCACCAAGCGGGTGCGCAGCACGTCGCAGTAGTCGCCCATGGTCCCGTCCTCGCCGAGCCGCAGGCCCTCCAGGGAGGTGACCAGATCACCGCCCTGGACCCCGGCCACGTCGGCGGGAGAGCCCGACTTCACCGAGAACACCCAGATGCCGGAGAACCCCTCGACGATGAACGCCTCGCCGTTGATCCCAAGGCTCTCGACGTCGGTCCCCTCGCTGAGTTGGTCGATCACCGGCCGGGCGATGTCCCGGGCGAGAGCGAACCGCTGGCCCACGTTGTTGTTGGCGTAGTGGACCGCCACCACCCGGCCGTCTTCGCTGACCACCGGCCCGCCCGAGTTTCCCCCATGGGTGGCAGCGGTGTGTTCGATGACGGCGTCGTTGGAAGACCACGGGGTGTTCCCGTCGACCCGGTCCTTGGAAACGATGCCTTCGAGGAGGGTGTACTCCGGGTCGCCCAGGGGGTATCCGGCGGCGTAGACCCTCAGGCCGGTGGTGATCGGCCCGTCGTACCACTCCAGGTAGGGGAACCCGTCTCCGGCGATGTCGATGACCGCCAGGTCGTTGCACTCTGAGACCCCAACGATCCGGGCGTTGAGCGGCTGGTCGTGACCCTGGACGTACACGTCGAGGGTGGCGGCTCCGGTGACCACGTGGTTGTTGGTCACTGCCAACCCGCTGGGGTCGATGATGAAGCCCGAGCCGGCGCCGGGGACGTTGATCTGGGTCCCCTCGAATGGGTCGACGAAGGTGCCTCGGGCGACGATCTGTACGGTCGCCGACCGCACGCCTTGCAGGCTGGTGACCGCCCCTCCCGAATCCGGCGTGGTCGTCGGGGCGGTGGACGTGGTGGTGGTTGCGCCGTCGTCGCCACAGGCGGCGACGACCAGCAGCATCGCCATCATCAGAGCAAAGCGTCTCACTTGGTTGCTCCCATCGGTGTCGCGAGGCGACTGTTCGAGCGTCCCCCGGCTCTTGTTCCGCCGACTGTACACCGCGGCCCCCATCCCTGGCGTGCGTTCACTGAGCGGCCGATGGGGGCTTGGCGGCGCCCCACGACCCGAACGGATGTCGCGCTCCGATCGCGTCGGTTTTGGCAGGTGTCAGGCATGTAGCGAGCAGGTGGTTGGAGGTCTGCCGAGGGTTAGCCCTCCTCCGTCCGAACCCTTCGGGCCGATCCCCCCTCTTCGGGAGTCAGCCGCCCCCGACCTCAGCGAATCGCCAACTCCTCACCATCCACGTCGATGGTCACTGTCGACTCAGCAGTCACCCGGCCCTCTAGCAACTCGAGCGCGAGCCGGTCCTCGATGGCGGTGCGGATGAGTCGTTTTAGCGGCCTCGCCCCGTAGTCCGGGTCGTAGCCGTGCTCGGCCAGCCAGGTCATCGCGTCTTCGGTGACTTCGAGACTGATTTCCCGCCCGGCGAGGCGGCGGCGCAGGCCCTCCATCTGGATGGCGACGATCTGGCGCAGATTCTCCTGGGTGAGGCGACGGAACACGATGGTGTCGTCGAGCCGGTTCAAGAACTCGGGTCGGAAGTGCTGCCGCACCACCGCCATCACCCGCTCGGTGATCTCCTCGTCGTCGATCCCGTGGGTGATCAACTCGGACCCGAGGTTGGATGTCATGATCAGGATGGCGTTGGAGAAGTCGACCGTGCGGCCCTGCCCGTCGGTGAGTCGCCCGTCGTCGAGCAGCTGGAGCAGTGTGTTGAACGCATCGGGGTGTGCTTTCTCCACCTCGTCGAGCAGGACCACCGAGTACGGGCGGCGGCGTACCGCTTCGGTCAGCTGGCCGCCCTCCTCGTAGCCGATGTAGCCGGGCGGGGCGCCGATGAGGCGGCTGACGGCGTGGCGCTCCATGTACTCGGACATGTCGATGCGGACCATGGCTCGCTCATCGTCGAACAGGAACTCGGCCAGGGCTCGGGCCAGCTCCGTCTTGCCGACGCCGGTGGGGCCGAGGAACAGGAACGACCCGATGGGGCGGCCCCGCTCAGCGAGCCCGGCGCGGGAGCGTCGGATGGCGTTGGCGACGGCGGCGACGGCGGGGTCCTGGCCCACGACACGCTCGTGGAGTTGCTTCTCCAGGTGGATGAGCCGCTCGACCTCGCCCTCCAGGAGCCGCGACACCGGGACCCCGGTCCAGCGGCTCACCACCTGGGCGACGTCCTCCTCGTCGACCTCCTCCTTGAGCATCGTCATCTCCGCCTGGAGGTCGGCGAGAGCTTGGTGCTGCTCGTCGAGGGAGGCCTCGAGGTTGGGGATGGTCCCGTAGCGCAATTCGGCGGCGCGCTGTAGGTCGCCGGACCGTTCGGCCCGCTCCGACTCGGTACGGGCGCTCTCAACCCGCTCCTTGGTATCACGCAAAGCGGCGATCGCCTCCTTCTCGGCGCTCCAGTGCTCCATGAGGCGGTCCATCTCGGTGGAGAGTCCTTCGTACTCCTCGGCGAGCGCTTCCAGGCGCTTGGCCGAGGCGGTGTCGCTCTCCTTGGCGAGGGCGGCGCGCTCGATGTCGATCTGGCGGCGGCGTCGCTCCAGCTCGTCGATCTCCTCGGGCATCGAGTCGATCTCGATGCGCAGGCGGCTGGCGGACTCGTCGATCAGATCGATGGCCTTGTCGGGGAGGTGGCGGCCGGTGATGTAGCGGTCGGAGAGCACAGCGGCGGCGACCAGGGCGGCATCGGTGATGCGCACGCCGTGGTGGACCTCGTAGCGGTCCTTGAGACCGCGCAGAATCCCGATCGCCTCTTCGACGCTGGGCGGCTCGACGAGCACCGGCTGGAAGCGGCGCTCCAGGGCGGCGTCCTTCTCGATGTGCTTGCGGAACTCGTCGAGGGTGGTGGCGCCGATCATGCGCAGCTCACCGCGGGCCAGCATCGGCTTGAGCATGTTGGAAGCGTCCATGGCACCTTCGGCGGCGCCGGCACCGACGACGGTGTGCATCTCGTCGAGGAAGGTGATGATCTCGCCGGCGGCGGCGCGGATCTCATCGAGTACCGCCTTGAGGCGCTCCTCGAATTCCCCGCGGTACTTGGCGCCGGCCACCATGGCGCCTAGGTCGAGGGCGATGACCCGCTTGCCCTTGAGCCCCTCTGGCACGTCGCCGTCGACGATGCGAGCGGCGAGCCCCTCGACGATGGCGGTCTTGCCGACGCCGGGCTCGCCGATGAGGACCGGGTTGTTCTTGGTGCGGCGCGTGAGCACTTGGATGACCCGGCGGATCTCGTCGTCACGACCGATGACCGGGTCGAGCCGACCGCGGCGTGCCTGTTCCACCAGATCGCGGCCGTATTGCTCCAGGGCGTTCATCGGCGCCTCGGGGTCGGCGCTGGTGACGCGATGCGGTCCGCGCTGCTCGGCGATGGCGGCGAGCATGGCGTCACGGTTGCCACCCAGCGTCTGCAGGGCTTCGGCGCTGGGGGTCTTCGAGGCGGCGAGAGCGAGCAACAGGTGCTCTACCGAGACGAAGTCGTCCTTCATCTTGGTGCGTTCCCGGTCGGCGTCCTCGAGCACGGCAACCGATGCCTTGTCGAGCGCGGCCTCGGCTCCGCCGTGCACGCGGGGGAGGGCGTCGAGGGAGTCGGTCACCCGATTGCGCAGCGACAGGGGGTCGACCCCGACCCTCTCGAGGATCGGGTGGACGAGACCGTCCGACTCGCCAAGCAGGCCGAGGAGCAGATGCTGCGGCGTGATCGCCTGGTGAGCACGGCGGGTCGCCTCGTCCCTGGCGATGACGAGCGCCTGGCGCGCCTTGGTGGTGAGCGTGTTCAGGTCCATGGGAGTGTCAACACATATCTTATTCGTGGTGTTCCACTAAATATGAGTGGAGAGGGCGCAATGCGCGTTTCACGATTCGCGGTTCGCCTGAGTTCTCGGAATGCTCGGGTCCCCGGGCCGGTTGGCCCTGAGAAAGAGGAGTCCCATTGGCCAAGGCATATTGGAACGACACGCTGATCGCTGAGAGTGATGACACCGTCGTCGTCGAGGGCAACCACTACTTTCCCCGAGCCGCCATCGACGACACCTACTTTCGGGAGACCGACCATCACACGGTGTGCTCGTGGAAGGGCGTCGCCTCGTACTTCGATGTGACCATCGACGGCGAGATCAATTGCAATGCCGCCTGGTACTACCCGGAGCCGTCTCCGGCGGCCGAGCACATCCGCGGCCGGGTCGCCTTCTGGAAGGGCGTCAGGGTCGAGCAGTGACCGGCGCAGGCAGAACGCCGGGGAATGTCGAGTTCGAGAACTAACCGGCCGACCTCACGACGCGACCGTCCCCCTCCGTTCTTGGTGGAAAACGACCAGCACAGTGTGTGTCCCTGGAAGGGCACGGCCGCGTACTTCGACATAGTGGTCGACGGCCAGACCAACCGTGGGGCTGCCTGGTACTACGCCGATCCCAAGCCAGCCGCCGAGGAGATCCGAGATCGGGTCGCCTTCTGGAAGGGCGTGGCAGTCGAAGCCTGAACGAGGGTGCTGGCGAAGCCGCTCGCACCGGAATAGTCGGGGGAGTGTTGCTAGCCGTGGTCTCCAGCCACGACCCGGGCCAGCGCGGCCGAATCGTCGACACGGATCACGCGGTATGCGGTCGACACCGCTCCCATGTCCCGCAGGGAGGCGAGTGCTTCGTTGACGCTCTGCCGGCTGGTGCCCAGCAGGGACGCGATCTCAGCCTGCGACATGCGGACCTCACCGTGGATCGCGGCCTCTTCAAGGATGAGGTCGGCGACCTGAGCTACCACCGTGCCATGCATTAGACGAATGATCCGCCGATGTGCGGACTCGAGTTGCCGTAGACCGGCGACAAGCCACCGCAGGCACAGTGCGGGTTGCCGAGCAAGTTCGGGTACGAGACGATCCCGATCGAAACGCAGCGCCCGCACCTGCGTAACCGCCCGAGCCCCGGACAGGTAGAGCCCCTCGCCGAACATGGCGATATCGCCGAGCACCGCGCCCGGTCCGACCCTGGCCACGACCCGGCGGCGTCCCGCATGATCGCGGTACAGGTGCACGGTGCCGTCGCGGATCAGGTAGGCGGCGCTCGCCGGCTCCCCTTGACGGAACAGGTGCGATCCGACGAACCGAGAGATTGGCTCGGCGACCGCCTCGAGAACCTCTAGATCTGCCGGCCCAAGAGGCAGGTAGTCAGGGTGCCCGAACGATCGTGCCATCCACGCCAGGTGCTGGTCATCTGAGAGGGTCACGGCATCCTCGGGTGGCTGGCTGTCCTGCTCGTCAACCATAGACTCGAACCGGGTTGGGTGATCTCGGTTCATTCCTTGTGACTCTTGCGTTGTGAGGGATTGTGAGGGAGGGGCGGGGCGCCGTTATCCGCTGCCAGCCCGACGCCGAGTGCGACGATGGCGATGGCGACCAGTCCCGCGACCATCGGCTGCGCGGCAACGATGCCTGCGACCGATGCTGCGGTGCGTTCGATCCACCGGACCAGTGGGCTACCGGTGAGCGCGACCGCACCCGACGAGAGGACCGTTGCCCAGTGCCAGGCGATCAGCCCACCGGCGCCGATCAGCGTCACCCCGGCGATGATGTGCAGTCGCGCTGCCAGAGGCCGAATGCGCTCCACGATCCGGTCGCGACCGAGCCCGATCGCAACGGTGATCACCGTGACGGACAGCGCCATACCCAATCCGTAGGCAGCAAACGTGATCAGTCCTTCACCGACCGAACCGCCGGCGATCGCACCGGCGGTCAGGCTGAGGAAGATGGGCAGGGTGCACGCCAGCGAAGCCACTCCATAGGACGCCCCGAAGGTGAACATGCCGGCGAAGGTGCGGTCCTTGGTGCCGCGACCACCCGGCCTGAGTGCAGGCAGCAGATCTCGCCCGGCGACCATGGCAATCCCAAGGACCACGAATCCGATGCCGATCACGAGTGCGATCCACGGGATCCACGTGATGATGGCGCGTACGCCGAGGGTCACGAAGGCGCCAGCGACGACAAACACGACGACAAAGCCAGCAGATACGGCTCCGGCGACGGCAAGCACCGGCCGGCGCAGATCCGGCCCGTCGCCGATGAACAGACCCAGATATGCGGGGAGCATGGCGAACCCGCACGGGTTGACGGTCGACACCATGCCGGCGGCGAATGCCGCCGCCAAGACCGCGCTCACGACAGCAGCTCACTCTCGATGATGCGTCGGAGATCGTCCGCAAAGAGCACACCGTTGTGCACGCGCACCACGAGCCCATCGCTGTCGATGAACACCGTGGCTGGCATCGCGATCGCCCCAAACTCTCGATAGAGAGCTCCGTCGCGATCGTGGACCAGCCGGTAATCCACGCCGGTCTCCTCTATGAGATGCATGGCACCATCGAGGCTGATCTCCTGCACGTTGAATCCGAGGAACACGACGTCGCCGGCCGTTTCCCGGGAGACCTCGGCAAAGTCGGGTAACTCGGCGATGCAGGCTGGGCACCACGACGCCCAGAAGTTGATAACCACCGGCGTGCCAGCGAAGTCCGCCAGGTCGCCGGTCGCGCCGTCGAAAAACTCGATCGGGGCACGTACCGGGTCACCCCGGACATCGTGGCGCGACGCGGTCCAGTTAGAGACCACGGCTGCTGCAATGACGGCGGTGGCGGCGACGGCGAAGGCGAGGCGCCTGTTGACTCGGCTCATGGTGTGTTCTCCGGTGGGGGTGTCGTGGTGGAGCTTTCGCCTGGTTGGCCAGGGTGTTGGTTGTCGTTGAGGACAACCGCCCCGAATGCGAGTCCCGTCCCTGACTGTCCGGTACCCGACATTCGGGGCATACGGTGTGGATGCCGGGGTTTGTCCTGATATGTCAGCACGCCCATCCCCACTGCTCGGTCTCGCCGCGTTGGTATCGCTCGTCGGTACGGCTTGCACCACGAGCGAGACACAGCCTTCGGCACCCAACGGCACGACGGTCGAGGAGATTGCCAGCCCGGTCGGCACGCTTCCCGATGGCCCGTCGGCTCTCCAGAACATGTTCGACCCGGAGTTCCCCGAGCCCCTCGTCGACCCCGAGCAGATCATCTCGGGAGGTCCTCCCCCTGACGGGATCCCCCCGATCGATGATCCCCACTTCGTACCGGTCGCCGACGTCGACTGGCTTCGGGATCAGGAGGGTGTGATTGCCGTGGAGATCGATGGCGACGCTCGCGCTTACCCGGCGCAAATCCTCATCTGGCACGAGATCGTGAACGACACCGTCGGGGGTGTCCCGGTCTCGGTGACCTACTGCCCCCTGTGCAACAGCGCGGTGACGTTCGTCCGATCGGTAGAGGGCGTCGAGACGACCTTCGGCACATCGGGTCGGCTGTTCGCCTCCGCGCTGGTGATGTACGACCGCGCCACCGAGTCTCTGTGGACCCACTTCGACGGGCGTGCGGTGGTCGGCGTACTCGCCGGACAGCGTTTGCAGCCCATTCCATCGCCGTTGCTCTCGTGGGGCGAGTTCCGCGCTGCCTACCCGGATGGGTTGGTCCTCAACAAGTTCCGAACGGGACACTCCCGCCAGTACGGGTCCAACCCTTACGTGGGATATGACGATCCGGACGGCCATCCCTTCTTGTTCAACGGGATCGTCGACGATCGCGCCCGCGCCATGCAGCGAGTCGTCGGGATCGAGCTCGATGGGACGGCGCGAGCGTGGTCCCTCGACGCGATCTCTGATGGTGAGGCGTCAGTGACGCACGACCAGATCGCAGGCCGCTCGTTGGTCATCTTCTGGCGCGACGGGCAGGCCAGCGCACTCCACCAGTTCCTGACCGACATCGGGCGAGTGGTGGGCACGGTGGGTGTCTTTTCCCCGCTACTCGAAGGCCAGGAGCTCACCTTTCAGGCGCGAGAGGACGAGTTTGTCGACGACCAGACCGGTTCTACCTGGGACATCACCGGACGAGCCGTTGCAGGTCCCCTGACCGGAGCGACCCTCGAGCGCCTCCACCACCTTGACACGTTCTGGTTCGCCTGGTCGACCTACCAGCCCGATACGTCGCTAATCGAGCCGTGACCGCTGCCAGTAGCCCTCGACAAGGAGATTTAGCGCCCATGTTGGAATATGACGTCGTCGTGATCGGCGCCGGTCCGGTTGGCGAGAACGCCGCCGCGGCTGCGGCACGAGAAGGTCTGAGAACCGTCATCGTCGAGCGTGACCTCGTCGGCGGGGAGTGCTCGTACTGGGCGTGCATGCCGTCCAAGGCACTGTTGCGCCCCGGCGAGGCGGTTGCCGCGGCGCGGCGGGTTCCCGGGGCCGCGGAGGCGGTCGCCGGATCCATCGATGTCGACGCTGCCCTTTCAAGGCGCGACTCCCTGGCGTCGGATTGGGACGATTCGGGGCAGGTTCGGTGGCTGGAGGGCGAGGGTATCGATCTCGTGCGCGGCCACGGGCGAATCGCCGGGGAGCGGGCCGTCGAAGTGGAGCACACAGACGGGTCGTCGACCTCGTTGCGGGCAGGACGAGCCGTGGTGGTCGCCACCGGCACCGGCGCTTCGTTCCCGCCGATCCCCGGCCTGGATCAGATCAGCACATGGGACAACCGCGATGCCACCACGGCCAAGGACGTGCCCCGACGCCTCGCCATCCTCGGCGGGGGTGCCGTAGGAGTGGAACTCGGACAGGCATGGCGGGCGCTCGGTGCCGAGGAGGTCACCATCATCGAACTCTTCGACCATCTCCTCAGCCGTGAAGAACCGTTCGCTGGCAAGGAACTCGCCGAGTCATTGCGAGGCATGGGCATTCGTGTGCTGGTGGGCGCCAAGACGTCACGGGTCGATCGTCAGGGCGGCGACGGTCCGGTCGTACTAACCGTCGAGGTGGATGGCGAGGTCGAAACGATCACCGCCGACGAACTCCTGGTGGCTACCGGCCGTCGCGCGTTGACCGAGGACCTTGGACTGGAGACGATCGGGCTCGATCCCGGCGGCTTCTTGGAAGTAGCCGACGACTTGCGGGTCAAGGCGGTGCCAGACGGTTGGCTGTACGCCGTCGGCGACGTAAACGGCCGGAGCCTGCTCACTCATACCGGCAAGTATCAGGGGAGGCTCGTCGGTCAAGTGATCGCTGGCCATCAGGTGACGGCCTGGGCGGATACGGCGACACAGCCACGGGTCGTCTTCACCGATCCCCAGGTGGCCGCGGTCGGACTCCTCGAACAGCAGGCGCGAGACCAAGGACTCGATGTCCGGGTGGTCCGCTACGACATCGGCAAGACTGCCGGGGCCGGTGTACTGGGGCGCGGATACCACGGCACGTGCCAGTTGCTGATCGACGCAGCCCGCGACCTGATCGTGGGAGCCACCTTCGTGGGTCCGCACGTGGGGGAGATGATCCATGCCGCGACCGTCGCCATCGTCGGTGAGGTGCCGTTGTCTCGGCTATGGCATGCCGTGCCATCCTTCCCTACGCTCAGCGAGGTCTGGCTCAGACTGTTGGAGACCTATCGGGACGAGTATGGAGAGGAGTACCGCTGACGCTGATGCACCCCGCTGAGGTTGCACTGGCGCGCTAGGTGCGGTCGGCGCTCATGCGGCACGTGCTTCCCTACGACATGGCTGCCGCGGCGGTAGCGCTGGCGTTCCTCTTTGCCGGCGCGCGTCGTCAAGCCACCGTACAGCCGAGCGCCCAGTCGTAGGGAAGGAACTCGACGCGGGGACGCGTAGCGACGACCCAGGCGGCAACCTCGGCTTCCAGCCATGGGATCAGGGCCAGGGCCACCGCCCTGGGGCGGGCGGGAAGCATCGTGGGCATCTTCGACGGTCGTGTGAAGTCGCCACCGAACCAACGGAAGATGCGTGACAGGCGGAGCACACCGGAATCGGGATCGGCGCTGGCGCCGCCCTCACGGAGAAAGCGCTGCATCTGGTCGTCGAGTTGATGGTTGAGTGCTGGCCCCGCATAGGGTTCGGAGCGCAGCGTCGGACATGACACCGCGCCGCACATGAGCGCAGCATGGACGCGGGGGTCACTGAATCGACGAATCTTGGCGTGCTCGATCGCGTCGAGGGACAGCGTCTCGTCGGAGATGGTGAGGACGGGGCGCTGAAACCCACCGGGGACCCGTAACACCGAGGTCGTATCGCTTCGACCCGCTTCGACCGCAAGACCGATGGCGGCCGCGTTGTAGAGGTTGATCCAAAAGGCGAGGGCGCCGTCTTTGCCGAGTCGGTCTGGCTCGACCTCGGTGGCGTGCTGAATGAAGGCGGCGACGGACCCTGGATCCACGGCCCGGATCCCGCGTTCGGCGATCGTGGCGAGGATCGGTCCTAGCGCTGCTTGATCGACGTGCCCTGACCCGGAAGGTCGGGGAGCACGGACGCTGCGAAGTGACTGGCCGATCGACCAGAGGACCGCGAGGGGGTTGGGCGATGGCGATTGGGTCACCCCATGCACAACCGCCGGGCGGTGTCGGCTGTTCCCGTTGTGTGAACCGTCAGGCTGGAGCGGGCCGGATACGCACGGACACGATCGGGCCCGGACCGAATGGATCGGATACCTCTAGGCCCACGGATCGGTAGGCCGAAGCTGGCACCGAGATGTCGGCCAAGTAGATGTCCCCGGTAATGGCCGCTGGCGCAGCCATCAGCCCGGTCTTCGGGAGTCCAAGCGTCACCGTCACCTCGGCGTGGATGCACGGACTCCTTGCTTCGCCGGTCGTAGCGTCAGGCCGCTGGGGATGTCGACCGAGATGATCGGACTGGCGGCGCTGTTGGCCCACTCGATGAGATCGGCTGCTCGTTGGCGGGGGTCGCCCGATAGGGAGTATCCGATGATCCCATCGATGATCACGTCGCCCGGTGTCGGTGCGTCCTCAATGGGTATGCCGAGCCGGTTTGCGATCGTCAACTGCAAGGTGGGGACGGGTCCCATTCGATCTGCGGAGGTTGCCGTCACGGCAACGCCAACTCCCCTGTTGACCAGGTGTCGCGCCGCCACCAGTGCGCCACCGCCGTTGCCCCCGGTTCCCGCCAGGACGGTGACTCGTTGGGGGTTCCACAGCGTCATGGCGAGGCGTGCGACGGCAGCACCGGCATGCTCCATCATCATCGGCAACGCGACGCCGAGGTCCTCGATCATCCGCCGGTCGATGTCGGCCATCTGGGCAGCGGTCACCGCGGGGAGGCCGGCCGAGGCGGGTGGAGGCAGCATCGACATCGTCCGTAAGTGTCGCATGGATGGGACGACCCTCATGCTTGACCTTCGAGTGACTCGAAGGTGTACGGTCCGCTGATGCGGATAGGAGCGTTGGCCCGCGTTACCGGTCTCGATCGGTCGACGATGAGGTTCTATGAGCAAGTCGGTGTATTCCCGTCGCCGCCGCGTCTCGACAACGGCTATCGCGACTATGACGAGCGCCTGGTGGAACTCGGACGATTCGTACGGGCGGCCCGCTCGCTGGGATTCACGCTCCACGACATCCGGGAAGTCGTACGGCTGCGGGAGTCGGGTACCGCGCCGTGCGCGCAAGTGCGCCGGGTCATCGACGCCCGCATCGCCGGTGTCGGGCAGCAGATCGCGGACCTGCTGCGAGCCCATGAGGAGCTCATAGCGCTACGCGACGAAGCGGCGTCGTTGGACGATCGGTGGGAGGAGGCATCGTGCGTTTGCCATCTGGTGACCGGGTGACCATTGAGGTCCGGTACTTCGATTCGTGCCCCAACTGGAAGCGGACGCGCCGCCTGATCGAGGGGATCACTGGTGAAGCACCTCGGCTGCTTCTGGTGGAGACACTCCAGCAAGCCGAGGAGCTCGACTTTGCCGGATCCCCGACCGTGTTGGTCAACGGGGTCGATCCGTGGTCGGACCAAGCGGCTGCTGCTTCGATGTCGTGTCGCATCTATCGAACGCCTGACGGTTCGCTCGTCGGCGGACCCACCGAGGCGATGCTCCGCGATGCCCTGAAACCCGACGCCTGACGGTCGCGTATCCTCGGACCCGTGATCGAGCCGCAGTTCATTCCGTACCGCCCGACGCGGCCGCCGATCGAGGAGGTTGCGGCTCGAGCGCACGACCTGTACCAGGCTCTAGATACGCGCCGCAGCGTTCGCATGTTCTCCCCGGACCCGGTGCCGCGGGCGATCATCGAAGATGTCGTTCGCGCCGCGTCCACGGCTCCGTCGGGGGCACATCGCCAGCCATGGCGGTTCGTGATCGTCGGTGATCCTGGTACCAAGCGTAAGATCCGCGCCGCCGCTGAGGCCGAGGAGGCCGAGAACTATGGCGGAAGGCTGCCCGAGGATTGGCTGGAGGCGCTGGCCCCACTCGGTACCGACGAACACAAGCCGTATCTGGAGATCGCACCGTGGATCGTCGTTCTGTTCGAGGAGCGCTACGGCATCAACCCTGATGGCTCTCACCGAAAGAACTTCTACGTGAAGGAGAGCGTTGGGATCGCCGCCGGGATGTTCGTGGCAGCCGTTCACCTGTCGGGCCTGGCGACCCTACCTCACACCCCGAGTCCGATGGCGTTCCTGTCGAAGACGCTGGAGCGGCCCGAGAACGAGCGACCATTTGCGCTCTTTCCCGTCGGGTATCCGGCCGACGATTGTGTGGTACCCGACCTCGTTCGTAAACCTCTCGCAGAGGTGGCGGTCGAGTTCCCGCCTCCTGTGGGGTAGGGCGTCACCGCGCGAGAGAGTGTCGGCCGCACGACATTGCGTCGCCCGCCGATGGGTCCAGGGCGTTGAGATGGGTATGACTACACCAGCGAGGAGAAACCGATGTCGTACCTGATACCGATCAGCGAACAGCCCGGCTCTGTCGACGCCATGTCGCATGCCCGGCGCTTCGATAGGCTGTTTAGGGTGGCCGCGGTCGCCAACGCCATGCTCGAGGAGGTGCGCGACGCCCCGTGTGACCCACCGGGCTGCGGGCGCCTGCGCGACTCCTATCTGCGCACCGTGGACGAACTGCGCGATGTGCTCGGCGGAGACCTCAGGGATGAGCTGGGCCGCCGGGTTGTCGCATTCGGACGAGGGGCCCCCACCCCCTCTGAGCTGCGAGTAGCGCACGCCGAGCTTGTGGGGTGGCTGGACGGCCTCCTCGGGGGTCTTGCCGCCGCTGTCGACACCATTGAGGCACCGTCGGTGCGGGACGAAGAGGACCGCGCCGACATCATGCCAGGGCAATACCTGTGAACACCATCGAATACCGGGTCGGCCCGTCGAGACCGACCGGCCAGTCCTGGGCCGAGGACTGACATGGACATAGCCGTGAACCTCGTGGAGTCCTATCTCCGGCTCAATGGCTATCTGACGCTGACCGAGGTCGAGGTTCAGCATCCTGGAGCGAGCGGCCTTTACGAGTCGATCACCGACATCGACGTGGTGGCAATCAGGTTCCCCGGGGACATGTTCGCTGCCGACCTGCATGGTGAGGCGGACAGTCGGATGCTTCTCATCGAGGACGATGGACTGTATCTCGGACCAGAGATGGTCGACGTGATCATCGGCGAGGTCAAGGAGGGACCCGCTCGGCTCAACGCTGCGGTTCGGCGGCACGAGGTTCTTCATATGGTTCTTCGCCGCTTGGATTGGATCTACGAGTCGGGGGTTGATCCAGTCCTCGCCGATCTCCAGCGCCGCGGGTTGTCCGAGGCTATGGGGAGGTCGGGAGCGGTCATCCGTACCCGACTGGTTGCCTTCGGTGCCGACCCCGGCGAACCCACGCTCCATCTGGTGCCGCTGTCACATGTCTTGGAGCGAATGGTCGAATTCATGGAACGTTTCGACGACGTACTGCGTCCCACCCAGTTCAAAGAGCCCGCCCCCGCACTACTGCGGCTCCTCGTGAAATGCGGTTTTCGTCTCACGAATCGATAGAGAGGGCGCTACGAGGTGCCGCGATCGTCTACCCGACTGTCGGCGTGCTGACAGATCGGGAGTCGGGGGGAGTGGGGTGTTTCACGGGTGACACTAGAGGAGGTCCCTATGGCCGTTCAGGCCATGCCCGCACTCGCCGGACTCATTCCTACTGTTGTGATGTCGACGATGATGGCCGTCGCTCGTCGTATCGGTTCCGCCTACTCGAGGTTGAGCGGACAGGCTGGCGTCTCGACTCGGCCTATGGCGGGCGTGTGAACAGTCTCCCTGACCGCACCGGTGGGCGTACCGGCGTGGAGGCTGCCGTGAGCACTGGACAGGACGCGGCATATGAGCCAAGTCTTGCTGCTGGCTACTTGCCGCTTCCTACTTCCGCCTCACATCCGGCAGGTTGCCGCTGGTCGGTGGCACCTCTCCTCGGATCCTCGCCTCGGCCTCGCCCAGGAGGCGTCTCAAGCGCGTCACCTGATGCTGCAGGCGGTCGGCATCATCGCGGAGTTCGAGGATCATCCGCACACCCTCGAGGTTGACGCCGGCGGCGGTGAGCTCCTGGATGAGCTGGAGGCGCTCCACGTCCTCCTGTGAGTAGCGACGGGTCCCGCCGGGGGTGCGGTACGGACTGAGGAGGCCGCGCCGCTCGTAGATCCTGAGGGTCTGTGGGTGCATGCCGACGATCTCTGCAGCCACCGAGATGATGTAGACGGCGTCTCGTTGTCGGTCGGTCATCGCGCTCACACTCCCAGGTGCTGCCGGGGGTCGTCGTCGTCGAGTTCGGCGAGCTTGGCGATCAGATCTCGTTGTTCGTCGGTTGACTTCTCGGGGACGCGCACGGTCACCGTCACCAGCAGGTCCCCGGTCGCCGACGGCGTCTTGACGCCCTTGCCAGACACCCTGAACGTGCGACCTGTTTGAGTTCCCGGCGGGATCCGGAGCGTCACCTTCCCGTCGAGCGTCGGAACGGCGATGTCGGCGCCGAGGGCTGCCTCGGCAAAGGTGATGGGGGCCTCGAGGGTGAGTTGCTTCCCCTTTCGGCCGAAGATCGGATGCGACCCGACCCGAACGCGCACGAAGAGGTCTCCGGGCTGCCCGCCGCGGGCGCCGGGGTGGCCCTTGCCGCGGACGCGAATCCGGGCACCGTCATCGACCCCCGCCGGCATTTTCACCTTGACCGTCTTTCCGGCGATGTTGAGCGTCTTGGTGGTGCCGGCGATCGCCTCGTGGAAGGTGAGATCGATCGCGGCCTCGAGGTCTGCGCCGCCCTGGGGTCCTCGTCGTCCGAACATGTCCCCGAACCCACCGAAGCCTCCGAGCAGATCGCCGAGGTCGCCGAGGTCCTCCACCCGGATGTACTCGGTGCCACCACCCGGTCCGCCGGCGTAGGCGCCCCGGGCGAATGCCTCCCGGGCCTGGTCGTACTCGGCGCGCACCTTCGGGTCCGTGAGGACGCCGTAGGCCTCGGTGACATCACGGAAACGCTGCTCGGCCGCCTCATCATCCGGGTTGTTGTCGGGGTGGTACTGCTGGGCGAGCTTGCGGTACGCCTTCTTGATGTCCCGCTCGGTGGTGGAGCGGTCGACGCCGAGGACCTGGTAGTAGTCCTTCTCGAGCCACTCCCGGCGGATGGCGTTCATGACCCGGTGCCCAAGTCCTCCGACGCCACACCGACCATCGCCGGCCTGAGCAGGCGGTCACCGACGCGGTAGCCGCGACGCATCACCGAGGTGACGATCAGACGACCGTCGCCGCCGCCACTGACCGCTTCGTGGATGGCCGGGTCGAAGTCGTCACCGTCGGAGACGTCGATCGGATGGACGCCCTCGGAGGCGAGCATGCTGATCAGTTGCTCTTTCGTCGATGTGAGGCCCGAGCGGAACCGTTCCTCACCGGAAGTCTCCGGGTGGCTGGCGGCGGCGGCATCCAGCGAGTCGAGGACGGGCAGCAGCGCCTCGGAGACGCGTCGTGCCGCCGAGGCGACCACTCCCTCGCGGGCCCGCTCCGAGCGTTTGCGGTAGTTCTCGTAGTCGGCGGCGACTCGCTGCAGATCCACCAGGTGGGAGGCCGCCTCGCTGCGTGCCTCGAGCAGGTGCTCGGCGAGGACCTCCAACGCCTCCGCCGGGTCGTCGGGCAGGTCCAGGTCGAGCGCGTCGAGCGCCCGGTCCTCGGTCACGTCGGGGAGGTCGGTCACCCTTCGCCACCCTCGTCGACGATCTCGGCCTCGACGACGCCGTCGTCGTCACCCGTGTCACCAGCACTCGACTCCCCGGAGGCAGCCTGCGCCTGCTCGTACACCTTCTGCCCGAGCACCTGCGCCTTGGTGAGCAGGTCCTGCGTCGCCTCGCGAAGGGTCTTCGGGTCGGCGGCAGGGTCGTCGAGCAGCTTGCGTACCTCGGCGATGGCATCGGTGATCGGCGCCTTCTCCTCGTCCGACAGGTTGTCGCCCAGCTCACCGAGCTGCTTGTCGATCTGGTACACCGCGTGATCCGCCTCGTTGCGGGCGTCCGCCGCCTCGCGGCGGGCCCGGTCCTCGTTGGCGTGGGACTCGGCCTCGGCGACCATCTTCTCGATCTCGTCCTTGGGCAGCGCGGTGCCCCCGGTGATGGTGATCTGCTGCGTCTTACCGGTACCCAGGTCCTTGGCCGACACCGACACGATCCCGTTGGCGTCGATGTCGAAGGTCACCTCGATCTGCGGAACCCCACGCGGGGCCGCCGGAATCCCGGTCAGGTTGAACCGTCCGAGCGACGAGTTGCGGTCCGCCATCTCCGACTCACCCTGCAGGACGTGCACCTCGACTTCGGGCTGGCCGTCTGCCGCGGTGGTGAACACCTCTGAGCGCCTGGTCGGAATCGTGGTGTTGCGTTCGATCATCTTGGTGAACACGCCACCCATCGTCTCGATGCCGAGCGTCAGCGGTGTGACGTCGAGGAGCAAGATGTCCTTGACGTCACCCTTGAGGACACCGGCCTGAAGGGCGGCGCCTGCGGCGACGACCTCGTCGGGGTTGACGCCCTTGTGCGGGTCCTTGCCGGTGATCGACTTGACCAGCTCCTGTACCGCAGGCATGCGGGTGGAGCCGCCCACGAGGATCACGTGGTCGATGTCCTTGACGTCGATGCCGGCGTCCTTGATCGCAGACAGGACCGGCTTGCGGGTCGACTCCACGAGGTCCTGGGTGAGCTTGTGGAAGTCCGACCGCGTCACCTTGTGCTGCAGGTGCAACGGCCCCTCGCTGGTCGCCGTGATGAACGGCAGGTTGATCTCGGTCTCGGTGACCTGCGACAGTTCGATCTTCGCCTTCTCGGCGGCCTCCTTGAGTCGCTGGAGAGCCATCGGATCCTTGCCCAGGTCCACGCCGTTGTCGTTGCGGAACTCCTTGACCAGGAGCTCGATGACTCGCTCGTCGAAGTCGTCACCACCGAGCGAGGTGTTGCCGCTGGTCGACTTGACCTCGAACACGCCCTCGCCGATCTCGAGGATCGACACGTCGAAGGTGCCGCCGCCGAGGTCGTAGACGAGGATCGTCTGATCCTGCTCCGCCTTGTCGAGTCCGTAGGCGAGGGCGGCCGCCGTGGGCTCGTTGATGATGCGCAGCACCTCGAGCCCGGCGATCTGGCCGGCCTCTTTGGTTGCCTGGCGCTGGGCGTCGCCGAAGTAGGCGGGGACGGTGATCACCGCCTGGGTGACCTCGCCGCCCAAATACGCCTCGGCGTCCCGCTTCAGCTTCTGGAGGATGCGGGCGCTGATCTCCTGGGGGTTGTAGTCCTTGCCGTCGGCCTCGAAGGACCAGTCTTCGCCCATGTGGCGCTTCACCGACCGGATCGTTCGATCCGGGTTGGTGATGGCCTGGCGCTTGGCCACCTCGCCGACCAGTACCTCGCCCCCCTTGGAGAAGGCGACGACGGACGGCGTGGTGCGGTGCCCCTCGGCGTTAGCGATGACGGTGGGCTCGCCACCCTCGAATACGGCGACCACGCTGTTGGTGGTTCCGAGGTCGATCCCTACGGCTCGTGACATGAATGCGCTCCTTCTCGTCGGGAGGCGATCTGAGGATCCTCCGCGATCAAGTTCTTAGTCAGTACGGAGAGTAGAACCTGAGTGGGGCTATATCAATTCCCAAGAGTGTGAGTGGCACGCTGTTCTCGGGGGGAGGCACTGGCGATCGGCTCAGGCCTGGTCGGATACGATGCGCCACCTTGGGCGAGATCACCGACCGATCAGTGAGTGACCACGGCGCCGGGTGGCCACAAGCCGTTCTCGTGGTCCTGCTGCTGTATCTGTTCCTGATCGGCGTGAAGGCATTGGAGTCGGGGATCAACGGGCTCGGATCGGGGTTCACCGATGCACTCTTCGAGGGCGTCAGTCATCCGCTCGCCGGCCTGTCCGTGGGCATCCTCGGCACGGTGCTGGTGCAGTCGTCGTCGGTGAGCACGGCGACCATCGTTGGTCTGGTCGGTGCCGGGACGCTCGGATTCGAGGCGGCGATCCGGGTGATCGCCCACCTGATGAACATTCTGACGTCGCTGGTGATGCCGATCGACCGGCTGGACTACTACGACGAGAAGAAGGCCGATCGCGAGTAGCGCACCACGGCGGCGGCCTAGCCTCGTGACGATGAGCCATCCCTTCGAGCCGCCGATCACTCCGATGGAGGCGAAGGTCCGTGTCGAGCTCCCGAAGGGCGACTGGGCCTACGAACCCAAGTGGGATGGCTTCAGGGCCGTGGCGTGGAGCGAGCCGATCCGGCTCGACAGTCGCAACCACAAGCCGCTGCTGCGGTACTTCCCCGAGTTGGCGCCGTCGCTGACATCCATCCCCGCCAGCACGGTCATCGACGGCGAGGTGGTGGTGGTCAACGAGCACGATCGGCTCGACTTCGACCTGCTCCAGAACCGAATTCACCCGGCCGCCTCCCGGGTGGACCGCCTGGCGGAGGAGACCCCGGCATCGCTCGTGGTGTTCGATCTGCTCGCCGACGACGGCGACGACCTGCGCCCTTCACCGTTCTCGGAGCGTCGCCGCCGCCTGGAGGCCCTGTTCCCGAAGCTCGACGGTCGCTGGCACCTGACCCCGTCGACCACCGACCGCACGGTCGGTGAGCGCTGGTTCCACGAGTTCGAGGCGGCCGGCTGCGACGGCATCGTCGCCAAGGCCCTCGACGGTGCGTACGCCGAAGGCAAGCGCGAGATGATCAAGGTCAAGCACCGCCGCACCGTGGACTGTGTGGTCGGCGGATACCGGGTCCACAAGGACGGCAAGGGGGTCGGCTCGATCCTGCTCGGCCTCTACGACGGCGACGCCCTCCATTTCATCGGCCACTGCTCCGGGTTCGCCGATCATGACCGGGTCGCCATCCTCCGACTGCTCGAGGAGATTCGCTCAGACGACTCGTTCGGCTCGGCCGATCAGGTGCGCCGCCCCGGTGCCGAGAGCCGCTGGAGTGGTGACAAGGACCTGTCCTGGGAGCCCGTCGAGCCAGGCATCGTCGCCGAGGTCTCCTACGACCAGCTCACCGCCAACCGATTCCGCCACGCCACCCGCTTCGAGCGCTGGCGCCCCGACAAGGACCCGCAGCAATGCACCATGGACCAGTTGAAACGCCCCGAGGGGACTGGGTTTGGTGGGGTGGTTGGGAGCGGGTAGCAGCCAGTGGCGAGGGGCGAGTGGCCAGGGTCGCGTCATGGGGTCCACGTAGGGTTTGCCCTCCCCCCTCCCCGCCGCTCGCTTCGCTCCCGGCGGTACTCCCCCCTTCGGGGGGAGGGACCGCAAGAGAGAGGTGATGACCGGGAGTGCCGCCTCTGTTTGCGGTCCCCTCCCCTGAAGGGGGAGGTGGCAGCGGCCTCTGGCCGCTGACGGAGGGGGAGGGCTGACGCGTCGCGGGGGGCTGGCAACTCGTTGTCAGACGAGACATTCTCTACGGATGGCAAGGCCCCCTCGTGATCCGCTCGCCGCTGAGCGTGCCCGAACACTGCGGCGTAGGCAGACCAATGTCGAGGCTCGTCTCTGGGTCCGTCTTAGGGGCGGTCAGTTGGGCGTCCGATTCCGACGGCAGGTGCCGATGGGTCAGTGGATCGTTGACTTCGCCTGTTTCGCCCCCAAGCTCGTCATCGAAGTGGACGACGGGTCTCACGATGGCCGGGACGAGTCGGAACGCACTCGGTACCTGGAGTCCTTGGGTTTTGCAGTGGCTCGTTTCGACAACAGGGACATCTTCGAGATCGACGTGGCGGTCCACGCCCTCGAAGTGGCGATAGCGGCACTGCGGAAGGGTGAACCGCTCCCTTGGTGATCGGTCCCTCTCGCGGGCCGACGCGTCGCGGGGTCTCCGTAGTGTTTGCCCTCCCCCCTCCCCGCCGCTCGCTTCGCTCGCGGCGGTACTCCCCCCTTCGGGGGGAGGGACCGCAGGAGAGAGGTGATGACCGGAAGTCCTGCCTCTGTTTGCGGTCCCCTCCCCTGAAGGGGGAGGTGGCAGCGGCCTCTGGCCGCTGACGGAGGGGGAGGGCTTCCTGCGGTCCCCTCCCCTGAAGGGGGAGGTGGCAGCGGCCTTGCCGCTGACGGAGGGGGAGGGCTTCCTGCAGTCCTTTCTGCGGTTCCCTCCCCTGAAGGGGGAGGTGGCAGCGGCCTCTGGCCGCTGACGGAGGGGGAGGGCTGACGCGTCGCGAGGCCCAATGACTCCTGGTCCCTCGCTACTCGCTACTCGCTACTCGCTACTTCCTCTTCTTGCTGGGCTGGACCCGACGCGGCTCTCCGGGTTGCTTTCGGTAGTGGGGGGGCCAGGGGGCGTCGCCCAAGCCGCGTTCTTCGTCGGCGGCCACCATGTCGAGGAGCGGGGTCAGGTCGCCCGGGTCGTCGTCGATGCCATCGGTGAGGTCCCCGACCTCGGCGAACCGGTCCTTGAAGCCCATCAGGTCGAGTGCCTGAGGGTCGATGCTGTCGAGTTCGTCCCAGGTGAAGGGGACCGAGACCAGTCCTGTCTGGCGAATGCTGTACGCCGAGGCGATCGTCTTGTCGCGGGCGTTCTGGTTGTAGTCGACGAACACGCCGCTCCGCTCCTCCTTCCACCATTCGGTGGTGGCGAGGTCCTCGGTGCGGCGTTCCAGTTCCCGACCGACCGTCAGAACAGCCCGACGCGCCTGGAAGTAGTCCCAGTCGGGCCGGATGCGCGCGTAGATGTGGATGCCGCGTGACCCGGACGTCTTCGGCCAGCCGACCAGGCCCTTCTCATCGAGGAGCGCCCGCGTGGCCCTGGCGACCTCCCGGCAATGGTCGAAGCCGAAGCCCTCGGTGGGGTCGAGATCGAAGCGCAGTTCGTCCGGATGGTCCAGGTCGTCGACTCGGGCCGTCCACGGGTTGAGGTCGATGACACCGAGTTGGACCTGCTCGACGATGTCGGCGACATCCTCGACATACGGCATCACTCCGGGCTGCGCCGACGGGAACTCGACCGGCGCCGAGTGAGTGATCGTCGACGGAGCCCGCTTGTTGAAGAAGAAGTCACCGCCGACACCATCCGGCCAGCGCTTCAGGGAGGTGGGCCGCCGGTCCACGCCTCGTACCGCGCCGTCGGCGCACATCAGGTAGTGCTCGGCCACGTCGAGTTTCGTCCAGCCGTGGTCGGGGAAGAGCACCTTGTCGGGACTGCTGACCCGCACGGCCCGCCCAGCCGCCTCCACCGTCGTTTCACTCTTGGCCACGCTCTGAGGCTATCGCTACTCGCTACTCGCTACTCGCTACTCGTTACTTGCTACGGTCCCCGCCGTGGTGCTGTCGAGATTCCGGCGTGCTTCGACGCGCATGTGGCTCATCGCCTATCTCTTGCTGCGCGCCGTGGTCATCACGACGCTCGGCATCCTCCTGCTGATCCGGCCTCACGAGACCGTGCACCGGGTGGCAGCCTTCGTCGGCTGGGTGCTCATCGTGCTCGCCGTCATCGACGTTCTCGCCGCGGCCTACGGGCCCGATCGCGTCACTCGTCGGCTGCTGTGGGTTCGCGCCGCCTTTACCGCGATCGTGGGCCTGGTGTTGGCGCTACTCACCACGGTGAGTGTCACCGCCGTCGCCGTTCTCATTGCCATGTACCTGGTGGTGACCGGTGGGGTCAGCGTGATTCTCGGTATCCACCTGCGGTCCGAGATCAAGGCGTGGATCGGCATGGCAGTGCGGGGCGGTCTGGCATTGGTCGCCGGCATCCTGGCATTGGTGTGGCCGAGGCTGACCATCGTCGTCGTCGCCGTGATCCTCGGTGTGCACTGGCTGGTCGGCGGTCTCGTGTCCTTGTCCACCGCGGTCGGAGTGTGGCTGGAGTCGCGTGGTGCTGGCGGCAAGTCCGCGCCGTCGCAGCCGGAGCCTTCTGCGCCGGCTGGAGATCCCGCCGTGACTTCCCCGTCAGAAGGGGATTCGGACAAAGCGCCCCAGGGCGGCGGGGTCGAGACGAGCAGCGATCAGCGGCAGGACGTCTCGCTGGAGGATCGGTAGCACGTCGCCGATCCCGTACGAGCGGTGCACGTCGATGGCGCCGTTCCAATCGAGCAGCGCCAACGGGAGCGGGCCCCGATACATCTGACACACGATGTCGCCTGCGTTGCAGAGTGAGAAGGTCCGCTCGGCGATGCCGGTCGGGGTGACCAGGCTCAGCGTGGAGCGACGCACGCCGGTACGGCTCGACGAGTAGGTGCCGCGCAGGTTGACACCGGAACGGGCGTCGGCGGCATTGAAGCCGGGGTCGGACACGAGCACGACGGCGGCGATGTCGTTGTCGGCGACAACCACGCGGCGCGACAGGGCCAGGCGGATGACTTCCGCCCCCTGCGAGTAACCGACCAGGACGATCACGGCTCCGGGACATCGGCTTCGCACCTCGGTGACCAGGTGGCCGAGGTCGGTGACACCGGCGTCCACCGAATCGTCGTAGCCCTTCGGCTCGAACGAGAACACGCTGCGGGCCGCATCGTCGACACCGATCGCCGGGTAGTCCACCGACGCAGCGGCGAGTCGGATGCCTCTCGACAGCAGCATCTGGGCGGCGGCGTCCAACAGGGCAACCGCTCTTGGGCCGAATCCGCGCTCGGCGTCGTCGACCCGGCGATCCTCTCCGCTCCCGCGGACCCCGATGACGAACACGTCGGCGCAGGCGACGCGCTCGTCCCAGTGGGGTGGACGCTCGGCAGCCGCGGGAAGGGCGGTCATGGCCACCAATGCGACCGCGATGCTCGTCGCGGTGGTTCGTCTCATGGGTGACAGTGTCGTCGTCAGCGACGCCTACGCCGCCGCCACCAGGGCGTCGAGGCGGTCGAAGGACGCTTCGATGGTGTCCGCCTGCTCAGCCCGGTGCCTGACCAGCAGGCTGGCGTGGCCGGCATTGATCCAGTTCATCTGCGACCCCGGCCAGTGGCGATGGATGGCGAGGGTGGCCGAGGTGGGTACGAAACCGTCCCGGCTCCCCGCCAGGATCGCCGCTGCCCGCATGTGCGGCGGCGGGGGATGGTTGAGGATCGACCCGGCGGTGAGGACTCGCTGCAGACGGTCCACCGTCGCCCCGTTGTCGCCGCCGAGGGCATCCCAGGCGATGGTGTGACGCAGCACCCCGTCGAGGAAGACGGGTCCGGCGGCGTAGGCCGCGGCGATGGGTGCGATGGCCACGGGGACGTCGACGAGGCTGGCGACGAAACCGGCGATGTTGCCACCCATGCTGTACCCGGCCACCCCCATTTGGTAGCCGCGCCGGTCCAGTTCGGTGACCAGCGACCGGCCCTCGAGGACGGCAGCCCGGCCCATCAGACAGAAGTCCGAGACCCTCGGGACCGGGTAGTCGACGCCGGTCGTTCGCCGCCGGTCGCCGTACAGGGGGTGCTGGATCATGATGCTGGCGATGCCGCGATCGAGGAGGTCCCGGGCGATGCGGCCGCGGGTGGAGTAGTCCTCGTCGTTCCAGACGGGATGGAGCACGACGAGCCGCTCCGGCTCGGGATCGGTAGTGAGCCACCGGGCCCGGACGACACGGGACTCCTTCGGCAGTAGGTCGAACGGGCTCTCGAACTCGATGTCGCGCATCACCAGGTCGCCATTGCGGCGTGCGGGTCGTCGGATCAGCTCGATGTCGGCCACCGGTGGGGCAGTGGCGGCGTTGTCGATGTACCAGTCGACGACGTCCCGATCACCCCACCCGAGGTGGAACGGACGCCGCCCCGTCGGGGTGCGGGCGATGGTGAGCGTGGTGGCGCGATCGAGCCAATGCATCCCTGACGACGATACCGGGGGGTTGGTCGCTATCAGTGGCGATCGGCGCCAGACAGCGGCGACCGACTATTCGGGTTGACGGCACCGAGGGTTGGGGGCGGTGGGCAGACCGTGGAGGTCGCCGTCGGCGTCCGCACAGCGCCACGGCGAACGCTCGAGTGCGGTCAGCTCGTACCACACACCCGGATGGTGGGTCGATTGCCCGCCCCGGTACATCACGGTGGCACCGTCGGGCCCGGTTACGAAGATGTCGGGGTGACCGTCGCCGTCGAGGTCGGTGACGAAGAACGCATCGTCGGCAGCGAGCCGGATCTCAGTGTCGGTGACCGTCGTGCTCGTGAAGTCGGGTCCGTGGTGGACGACGAGACGCCCGCTGCCGTCGATGGCGAAGAGGTCACGATGGCCGTCGAGATCACGGTCTCCCGTTGCGAAGTGGTGACCGGCGCCACTCACCGCTAGGGGGATCGGCCCGACGGAGTCGCCGAAGTCGGGGCCGTGCCATACGACCAGCCAACCCGGGTCGCCGGACTCGATCACGAGCACGTCGGTGGCGCCGTCGAGGTTCACGTCGTCGAGGAGCACCACCTCGCTCCCCGCGTAGGGGATGGTCGTCTCGATCGTCGATGGCTCCAGCCGGTACCCCTGGACGAGTTGGAAGACCCTAAGGACGAGGGTTTCGTCTCCGGCACGGTCCAGGAGCACCAGGTCGGGTCGAGCATCTGCGGTGACGTCGACGAGGAGTCGGGGCGCCAGGTGGTCGACCAGCGGGGTGTCGGTGAAGGCGAGGAGACGCCCACCGGTGTGCCCATGACGCGCCCGAGCGACGAGGAGCGACATCCCCATCGGCTGCCTCGGCTGGATCCGCACGATGTCGACAGCCCCGTCGCGGTCCACGTCGGCCATGTGGTGGCTGGCCATGGTCACGGCGGGGACCCCGAAGTCGATGCCGAGGTCGTAGCGGTCGTCGTACGGGGCGGGGTCGACGAGGGCAGGCTGCGGAGGAGGCATTTCGTAGCCCGGCGTGTGGATCGGTCCCATCCATGAGAAGTGCATGGTGTCCTTGATCCTCAGCCAGTCTCCTCCCCAGCACCATCCGGCCGAACGCCAGGCGTCTACGTACCACTCGGGCATGTCGGTGATCAGCTCGTTGTCCGACCGGTACGGGTTGGCGTGTGAGTTGATGTCGATGGCGGCGCCGATGGCATGGAAGGACATGCGGCGGTGTGGCGGGATCGTCGCCGGCGAGAACGACCCGGCGGCGTTGGTTCGGTAGACGTGCTCGGGGTCCTCCCCGGCGGCACGGGCCAGGTTGTCGAGGACGAGCTCGATTGCCGGGACCACCCGCTCGTGGATGACCACTGTTCGGTACTGGCCGGGAATGCCGGGAAGGCGCACGCTGACGAGCTGGTCCCGTACGTCGCCCACCGTCCGCCCGAAGAAGTCGCCCCAAGGCCCGTAGATCGGGGTCGAGTCCGGCAGGTGACCCGGCACGGCCGCGTGGGGACCGCGGACCCCACTGAGGGCGCCGCAGCCCGAAGATTCGTTGAACGAAGGTACCGGGGCGGCGTCGCTCGGTCCCGCGACTAGGAGTAGCGCGACGAGGGTGGCGCCGATGACGACCCCGATCGAACCCACGGATCGGGCTGAGTCCACGCACGCAGCGTACCGATGGGGTCGCTTTCCGGACCGTCGCGTACCATCGGGTGCATGTCGAAGCGCAGGACCGCTGGGATCGTCGCCGGTGCCGGGTTGGGTGTCGCAGCCGCGGCTGCCCTGCGCCGGTTCTGGTCGAGGGGTGACCCGGGTCCCGACGACACGGGCGATGCTCCGGTTGGGTCCGCTGGCGCCGCGTTCCTCGAGCACCTCGCCGAGGCCGTTCGGATCTCTACCGTCTCCTACGAGGACCGATCGCTCATCGACCAGGCTGCCTTCGTCGAGTTCGGCCGGTTCCTCGAACGCACCTACCCGCTCGTGCACGCGCACCTCGAGCGGGAGGCGGTCGCCGAGCACTCGCTGCTCTACGCCTGGCACGGGTCGGATCCGGCCGCCCAACCGTTCCTGCTCCTCGCCCATCAAGATGTGGTTCCGGTGGAACCTGGGACCGAGGACGCCTGGCCATACGCTGCCTTCTCAGGCGATGTCGCCGACGGGTTTCTGTGGGGCCGGGGCGCTATCGACGACAAGGGTTCGCTCATCGGAATCCTCGAAGCCGTCGAGTCGCTGCTCACCGGGGGCTTCCAACCGTCCTGCACCGTCTACCTCGCCTTCGGGCACGACGAGGAGATCGGTGGCTCCGCCGGGGCCGCGGCGATCGCCCAGACCCTGGCAGACCGCGGCGTGGCCCTGTCGTTCGTCCTCGACGAGGGCGGCGCCGTCGCCAGCGAGTTCTTCCCCGGCCTAGACGTCCCCGTCGCCCTGCTCGGGATCGCTGAGAAGGGCTACCTCAACGTGCGTCTCAGCGCCACCGGTACCGGCGGGCACTCGTCGGTGCCCCCACCTTCGACGGCGATCGGCAAGGTTGCCGCGGCGATCGCCCGCTTGGAGGCGAACCCGCTGCCGCCGCGGCTGGAGGCGCAGGGTCCCTTTTTCGCCGCTCTGGGTGCCGCCATGGGCGGGGTGAAAGGGCGACTGCTCTCCAACGCCGATCGTTTCCGCTGGCTGATCACCAGGCGGATGCTGGCCTCGCCCCAGACGGCGGCGCTCGTCCGCACCACGGCGGCGGTCACCATGGTGTCTGGAGGGGTGAAGCCCAATTTGCTGCCTCAGGATGCGTCGGCCGTGGTCAACTTCCGCATCCTGCCCGGCGAGACAGCGGATCTGGTGCTGGAGCACGTTCGGTCCGTCGCCGGCCCCGAGGTGTCGGTGTCGGTTCTCGATGGTGGGTTCACATCGGAGCCGTCGCCGATGTCGTCGACCGAGTCGCCGGCGTTCGGCGACATCACGGCGACGATCACCGAGGTGTTCCCAGGCGTAGCCACGGTGCCCTGGGTGCTGATGGGCGCCACCGACTCGCGTTACTTCGCCGGCGTGGCCGACAACGTGTATCGGTTCGCCCCCTTCACCGTCACTGCCGACGACATGAGCCGGATCCATGGGACGGGCGAGCGCATTCGAGCCGCCGATGCCGATGGGGCGGTGGCGTTCTTCCGGAGTCTCATCACTCGGGTGGCCACCGCCTGATGGCTCACGATCACTTAGACGATCACGGTCACGAACACGCACATCCGCATCGGCAGAGCCGACCGCGAAGGGCGTTGCGGAGGCTCAGCGGGCTGGTCCGGGAACGAGGCCTCGTAGGCGCGATGTCCGCCGTCTCCGGATACCTGCGCTGGCGGGTGAGAACCGTCAGGAGCCACCATTCGCCACTGCGCGGCGAGGTCGGTCGACGGGTCGAGGTCGCCCAGGGCACTGTCACCGCCCACGACCCGCATCCTCACTACCTGGCGGCATACCGCGACTCGGAGCGGCGCTACTGGGAGCACATCCCCGGCTGGATCGCTGAGGACTTCGGCGACGGAGCCGACGCCTGCCTCGACGTCGGCTGCGCCTACGGCACCCTGATGGTCTACTGCAAATGGGTCACCGGATGCCGGGCGTACGGCGTCGACTTCGTTCCCTATTACATGAGTAAGTCGCTGGTGACTGCCGAAGGTTTGGAGTACGCGGTCTCGAACGTCGAACTCGACCCGATCCCGTGGGACAAGACCTTCGACATCATCGTCATGACCGAAGTGCTCGAGCACCTCAACTTCCAGGCACGACCCACACTCGAGAAGTTGGCGGCGGCGATGGCGCCGGGCGGCCGGTTATATCTGAGCTGTCCCGACGCCGCCGACTGGGGTCCGAACCACCGTTACTACGAACGGTACGAGGACCTCCCGATGCCCTCAGACGACCGCCGGGGAGCGATCATCGACGATCACGTGTGGCACTTCACGCAGGACGAGCTTCGGTCGGTGATCGAGTCGGCCGGCTTCGACATCGTGCGGTTCGCTCACGCCCGGGGTGACGGGTCGCGTCACTTCAACCTGACGATGGTGCCACGGCTCGGCTGATTCAGGGACTCAGGGCAGTCGGAACCGGCCCGAGACCGGCAGCCACGACGAGTTACCCCACCGGATGGTGTGCTGGCCGTACGTCATTCGTCCTCAGGCTGGCGACCTCACCCGCCGATACACCTCGATGTGAGGACGCGCATAACTCGCAGTCTGGAGGACAATGGTCGCTGTGAACCATCTTCCTTGGTCGAAGCGACTGTGCTCACTCCTCACGGTGGTGCTGGTAGTGGTTCCGGCGCAGGCCGCGCTGGCGGTCCCCGATAGCACCCCGATCACCATTCAAGGCGGGGGGTGGGGCCACCACCTCGGCATTCCGCATTGGGCGACCCAGGGCCAGGCGATCCAGGGGTGGAAGTACCAGGACATCCTCGACTACTGGTATCCAGGCACCCAGGTCGAGCACGTCGACAACGTATACGCCCCGCTCCGTTCGGCGCCCGATCCGATCCGAGTCGGGATCGACTACGTGTGGACAGGCGCCAAGCAGTACCGTCCCTTCATATGGCAGCGCTTCAGCGCGGTCAACGGCGGCGTCTCGATCTGTCTCCAGGGCGAGTCCGAGGGTGCCTGCTCGCACATCGCTCAACCTGGTGAGACCTGGGAGTTCGGGTTCAGGGACAGCATCGGTGGAGAGTGCTACCTGAGCAGGAACGGGGTCGACCAGGAGATCGATCCGTCCAAGTGCGAGACCCACCTCTACTGGGACGACCAACCCAACACCCGGGTCTCGTTCCCCGGCAGCGACGTTGGCCGCACATTCGCCCGGGGCCATGTTGAGTTCGTCCCTGCGGTCGGGACGGAATCCCCGTACCAGGGGTGGACGGGCTTTCACCTGGTCATCGAGATGCCGCTTGAGAAGTACCTCTACGGGCTGGCCGAAGTTCCCCCGTTCTGGCACCTTCAGTCACTGAAGGCGAATGCCGTGGCGTCTCGGAGCTACGCGGTTTACCGCACCATTTACAACCTCGGCCGCGCCGACTGCAGCTGCGACATCGTGTGGGACACCACCGGCCAGTGGTACCGCGGGTACATGGCCGGCAACAGTGGTCTCACCGAGGGGGACGCCACCTACGGGGCCAGGTGGAGGCAGGCGGTGGACGAAACCGCCGACGAGGTCCGCATCTTCGTCTACGAGAGCAGCGGCAACCGCCGGATCGCCGAGACCTACTTCTCGACGATCAGCGGCGGCGCCACCGAGAACGCGTGGGACATGTGGGGACCGGACTCACCGAGCTATCGCAACCGCTATGCCTATCTCGGCTGGAAGCCTGACCCGTGGAGTTCGCTGTACGACGGCACCCACGAAGGATATCCCGAGGTGACCAACGCGGTGTGGACCAAGAACACCACCGCTGGCGCCATTCGCGATGCCCTCACCGAACGCGATGCCCTCACCGACACCGAGACCCGCGTATTCGACGAGATCCTGTCTATCGACATCGTCAGCCGCCGTGACTCGGGTAGCCCTGACGGCATTCGCGTGGTTGGCCTCAAGAACGGGTTGGAGGTGGTCCGCCACTACACCGGGAACCAACTCCAGTCGAAGCTGGGGTTGGTATCGCACTTTGTCTACAGCATCGTCGGTTTCGGCGTGATCCCCGAAACGCTCCACGACTCGGTGGGGCTCCACGACCCTGTTTCAGGGATATTCAAACTTCTCCTCCCGGGGAGCAGCACCCTTCAGTTCTATTACGGCAACCCTGCCGACATACCGTTCGCCGGTGACTGGAACGGGAACGGGGTCACCACCCTGGGCCTCTATCGGGTGAGCGCGGGGTTCCTCTTCCTCCGCAACTCCAACAGCCAGGGCAATGCCGACACCGCCATCTACTATGGCAACCCGGGCGATCTGCCGATCGCTGGCGACTGGAACGGTGACGGGGTGGAGACGATCGGCATCTACCGCGCTTCGCAGGGGAGGTTCTACCTGCGCAACACGAACAGCCAAGGAGTCGCCGACGTCTCCCTCGTGTTCGGTGACGCTGGCGACGTCCCGCTCGCAGGCGATTGGAATGGCGACGACATCGACACGGTGGCTGTGTATCGACCGTCGACCCGTACCTTCTACTTCCGGAACTCCAACACGACCGGGACCGCCGACTTTCAGTATTTCTGCTCCGAGTGCCAACCGGGAGACAAGGTGATAGTGGGCGATTGGGACGGCGACGGGGTGGACACCATCGGCCTTTTCCGGCCGGCCACGGCGACCTTCCATCTCCGTGACGACTACACCGGCGGCCCCGACTACGTCTTCAAATCCGGTGAGTCGTCGTTGACGCCGATCAGCGGCCACTGGCGCTGACGTTCCTGAGATCGCTGAGGGTCACTCCACTCAACCTGAACGATGGTGCCCTGGTCCGACTGAGCTCGGGATTCAGGGCAGTCGGAAGCGTCCTGACACCGGCAGCCACGACGAGTCGCCCCACCGGATCGCCTCGTTGGCGTTGCCCTGGCTGTTGGTGTACCGAAGGTAGAGCGTGCGCGCCGACGGCCGGTATACGCCCGGGGTGTCCTTGCCGTCACCGTTCCAATCTCCAGCGACGAAGCGGTCTCCCGGATTGCCGAAGAAGAACTGGTTGTCGGCGTTGCCCTGGGTGTGAGTGTTGCGGAAGTAGACGAACCCGGTGGACTCACGGTGCAGTCCGACGGTGTCTTGTCCATTTCCGTTGAAGTCACCTGTGAAGGGCTTGTCACCGGGGTTACCGAACACGTAGGAGAACTCGGCGGCACCCAGGCCACCGTCGTTCTGCCCCAGTTCGTTGATGATGTAGAACGTCTGGTTCGAGGGTCGGTAGATGGAGACGGTGTCGCACCCGTTGCCGCTGAAATCGCCGGCGAGGGGGATGTCACCGGGATTGCCGAAGAAGAACTTGATGTCGGCGTTGCCCTGGGTGTTGGTGTTACGCAGATACACGTACCCGTCGGACTGCCGGTACAGGCCGGGCGTGTCCACGCCGTCGCAGTCCCAATCGCCCATCATCGGGTAGTCGCCGGGGTTGCCGAAGTAGAACGACTGGAGCTGCCCGTACTTGCCGCGCAGACACCACAGGCCTGATTGCGGGTTGACCAGGGCGACCTGTGGTGTGTCGGTCAGCGCTCCCACGATGTAGGAGGTGGGGCACGACCAATTGGCGGTGTGGGCTGCGGTCCACTCGTACCAGATGCCGGGGTAGTGGGTGGACGCCCCGCCCCGGTACATCGTGGTGGCTCCGCTCGGCTTGACCACGAACAGGTCGTCGTGGCCGTCGCCGTCGAGGTCGGCGACGAAGAAGGCGTCGCTCGCCCCCATGGTCGCCGGCGTCTGGATGGTGGCGGTGCTGGTGTACGTGGTGTTGGGGTCGGTCGTCCCCTGGTGTACGACCAGCTGCCCATCGGTGCTCAGGGCGAACAGGTCACTGCGGCCATCGATGGTCCCGTCCGTGTTGCGGTCCCCGATGGCGAAACGGTGGCCTTCGAACGGGACGGTCAGGGCGATCGGTCCCACGGGCGTCGTGAAGTTGGGCCCGAGCCACACCGTGAGGGATGCAACCGGGTCTCCCGGGGAGATCACAAAGGCGTCCATCGTGCCGTCGAGGTTGTGGTCGTCGAACAGAACCGTCTGGGAGCCGTCGTACGGTATGGGCAGGCTGTCGGTGACCGGATTGAGCTTGTAGCCGCCTTCCAGGGGGAAGATCATCGGGAAGTAGTGGCGGCCGAGCGTCCAGTCAGCGGTGGGGTAGAGGTAGACGAGGTCGGGCCGGCCGTCGTTGGTGATGTCGGTCAGCAGCCGCGTGCCCTCGGGAGCAACGAGCCCGCCCGAGGTCGTCGCTCGGATGTTGCCGACGCCGTGACCGTTGCGGGCGAGCGCCGCGACCAGGACCATGTTGCCGGTCTCACCCCATGGTTGGACCCGAACCACATCGACGGCACCGTTTCGGTCGAGGTCGGCCACGTGATGGGTGGATCCGGCAGGAGGCGGCTGGGTCAGGCCGACCCGGAGGTCATAGGACACCGTGAAGTTGGTGGCGGGCACCTTCGGTGGATACGGCGCGAAGGTCGGGTAACCCGGCGTGTGGAGCGGCCCCTTCCAGGAGAAGTGCATCGGATCTTTGATGCTGCCCCAATCGCCGCCCCAACAGAATCCGTTGTCCCGCCATGCGTCCACGAACCAGTCCGGATTCTCCGGGTAGTTCGTGTCGTTGTTCATATTGGTGATGAGGATGTTGGCCGCGCTGTAGGGATTCTGTACGGAGTTGAGATCGATCGCTGCGGCGATGGAATGGAACGACATCCGGCGCCCCGGGGGGATCGTGAGGCGAGCCCACGCGCCCGAGTACGACTCCTGGTTGTACTCCCGACCGTTGGCGCGGTGCTCCTCAAGGGTGGCGACCACCTGCTGGAAGGCGGGTACCACGCGCTCGTGGATGTGAAACGTGGTCGAGAAGCCGGGGACGGACATCACCTGGACGCGGCTGGCGATGTCGAGCATGCTCCGCCCGAAGTAGTCGCCCCATGGGCCGTAGATCGGTTCGGACAGCGGGATCACGCCCGGCTGCGCCGCCAGCGGCCCGTGGTAGCCGTCGAGGGCGTCGCACCCGTACGACTCGTTGAACGATGGCACCGGTGAGGTCGCACCGGGTGTGGGCACGAGCAGGGTCACGGCTACCGCTGCCGCGGTCATCAGGAGGATCGTTGGCCGTCTGCTCGATTGCACTCGCTCCAGCCTTCTTCGAAAGTGGGGTGGGGGGGGTCTGCTAACCCCACTCATCAGTTAATTGGCCTCTGAGCAGTGAAAGTAGAGCAGGTTGGCCTATAAGTGGTGCATTGTCGGCCCGGTCCCAGGACGTCAGGAAGTGAGCGCCACCACGAGGAGCCCGTTTTCCTCTGGCGCCCACGGGTTGAGGACGGCGACGAGCAGGCGTCCGTCCTCGAGCACCTCGATCGCGGTGGCGTACCCCGAGACCTGGATCACCCGCTTCACCGCACCCGGGGATCCGACCAGGGGACCCGCGGCACCTGGTCGCGTTCCCAGCTCGACCATCACCACCCAGCTGAGCGCTCCGATCACCACCGCCCGACGGTGCTCCCACCAGGCGACGCCTCCCGAGCCGGTCAGCTCCAAGTGCCACAGCGGGAAGTGGGTCCTGGAGGTGAACGGCCCGTACGAGCCGTCATCGGGGAATCCGTAGTCACCGCCCTCGCTGATCTCCAGCAGCTCCTCCTCGCGGATAGCGTTGAGGGCCTCGCCGTCGTTGTCGACGGCATACATCCGCCCCTCTGGGGTGAACGCCATGTGGTACACGTTGCGGAGACCCCGGGCGTGGACGCGCAGGTCGGACCCATCCGGCTCGAACGACACGATCGTGCCGATGAGGTTCTCAGAAGGGTGATCGATCTGCTCGCGCAGGTTGGGGTAGACGGCGAGATTGGCGAGACCGCCGATGGCGGCGTAGATGCGGCCGTCCGGGCCGACGGTGAGGCCGTTGACGCCGTGATCGAAGAACACGACGGGGAGGTCGTCGACGATCGTCTCACGGTCGCCGACGGACCCGTCGGGGAGGACCGGATAGCGGTGGATGCGGCCGGTGGCATCGGTGATGGTGCGCAGCTCGTGTTCGACCTGCGAGAGCCCGTCGATGCAGTAAGCGTCGGCCGGGTCGGGACACGGCAGGTTGGTATTCTCGGTGACGAACAGGTAGCCGGCCGTGACGGCGATGCCTCGCGGCCCGTCGAGGCCATCGATCACCGTCGTCATCGCCATCGTTGCGGTGGGATCGTCGGGCAGGACGAAGTGCACCACCTCACCGGTGAACAGGCTCGCGTAGCCTTCCCCGGGGCCGGTCAGCGCCAGGGCTACAGGACCGCCGGGGATGGGATGGGTGGCTTCGATGGCCCCGAGGGTGCTCACTACGGGCGCAGGCTCGGCCGTAGGTGTCGTGGCCCGCAGCGCTTCTGCGGCGACGACGAAGCCGCCGACGGCGATGGCGAGCGTCGACAGGAGCAGGACGGTGGCGATGATTGGGTGTCTTCGGGTCTGCATCCGTCCGACGATCCGGGTGGCCCACCGGTTGGCGGTCTCGGCGAGGGCGATCCCGATGAGGCCGGCGACGACGAAAACGCAGACGACGACGATCGCCCGATACGGGTACAGCTCCCATCGATCGGGATCGAACAGGGTGATGAGTGATCCAGACCAGCCGATGACCGCGGCGGCGATCACGGCTCCGACGGCCGTGGTCAGATGCATGAGATGCGGCTGCCTGCGGTATCGGGTTACGGCGGTGATACCGATGGCGATGATGAACGCCAGGGTGGCGACGGCTGCGGTGTCGTGTGTCAGGGCTCGCAGTGGACTCATCGCCGCCGGCGCCTCACGACCCGGCGACCGGACTCGACCGTCGCATCTGGCGGGACAGCACCGCACCGGGCACTCGCCCGCTTCCGACACGCATTCTCACTCCCGCGATCGCTGGAACCGCCCCAGAGGCTATCGCGCCGGCCTCCTGCGGGTGTCGTTCAGCCCAATCCGAAGTTGCCGGAGACGGGGAGCCAGCCCGACTGTCCCCATTGGAACTGGGCGTCGGCGTTGCCTTGGGTGTTGGTGAACCGGAAGTAGAAGGTGGTGTTAGAGGGTCGGAAGATGCCGGGGGTGTCGATGCCGTCGGTGTTCCAGTCTCCGGTGATGAACCGGTCGTTGGGGTCCCCGAAGAAGAACTGCGCATCCGCGTTGCCCTGGGTGTGGGTATTACGGAAGTAGACGAACCCGGTCGATTCACGGTGCAGACCCACGGTGTCTTGCCCGTTGCCGTTGAAGTCACCCGTAAACGGCTTGTCACCAGGGTTGCCGAACACGTAGGAGAACTGGGCAGCACCGAGGCCTCCGTCGTTGGCTCCCAGGGCGTTGATGATGTAGAAGGTCTGGTTCGACGGGCGGTAGATGCTCACGGTGTCGCAGCCGTTGTTGTTGAAGTCACCGACGATCGGTATGTCTCCGGGGTTGCCGAAGAAGAACCGGATGTCGGCGATGCCTTGGGTGTTCGTGTTGCGCAGGTACACGTAGCCGTCGGACTGGCGGTACATGCCCGGGGTATCAATCCCGTCGCAGTTCCAGTCGCCCATGATCGGATAGTCACCAGGGTTGCCGAAGTAGAACGACGTCACCGCACCGGTGCTGTTGCGCAGGTGCCACTGACCCTGCGTCGGATCCACCAGACCCACGGTGGGTGGGTGTTCGAGCTTGACGACGAAGACATCGGCTTCTCCGTTGCTGTCGAGGAGGTGCGCAGTTCCGCCGGGGTTGAAGTCCACGCTGGCGCCTTGGAAGGATCCGGTGAGGTAGGTGTTGCCGGAACCATCCACCTCAATCCCATAGCCCTGGTCGAAGGCGGTTCCGCCGATGCCGTGGGCCCATTGGAGGTTGCCGGTGGTGTCGTACTTGGCCACGAAGACATCGCCGCCGCCGCCGTTGCTGTTGAGGAGGTGTGCAGTGCCGCCGGGGTTGAAGTCCACGCCGCTGCCTTGGAAGTATCCGGTGAGGTAGGTGTTGCCGAAACCATCCACCGCAATCCCATTGCCCGCGTCGCCACCGGTTCCGCCGATGTTGTGGGCCCAGACGAGGTTGCCGGTGGGGTCGTACTTGGCCACGAAGACATCGTCGCTGCCGTTGCTGCTGAGAAGGTGTGCAGTGCCGCCGGGGTTGAAGTCCACGCCGGCGCCTTGGAAGTATCCGGTGAGGTAGGTGTTGCCGAAACCATCCACCGCAATCCCATAGCCCACGTCGACGCCGGTTCCGCCGATGTTGTGGGCCCATTGGAGGTTGCCGGTGGGGTCGTACTTGGCCACGAAGACATCGAAGCTGCCGTTGCTGCTGAGGAGGTGCGCAGTGCCGCCGGGGTTGAAGTCCACGCCGCTGCCCTGGAAGTATCCGGTGAGGTAGGTGTTGCCGAAACCATCCACCGCAATCCCACTGCCCGCGTCGACGCCGGTTCCGCCGATGTTGTGGGCCCATTGGAGGTTGCCGGTGGTGTCATACTTGGCCACGAAGACATCGTCGGTGCCGTTGCTGCTGAGAAGGTGCGCAATGCCGCCGGGGTTGAAGTCCACGCCGGGGTCTTGGAAGGATCCGGTGACATAGGTGTTGCCGGAACCATCCACCGCAATCCCATAGCCCTCGTCGGAACTAGTTCCGCCGATGCCGTGTGCCCATACGAGGTTGCCGGTGGTGTCGTACTTGGCCACGAAGACATCGCCGCTGCCGTTGCTGGTGAGGAGGTGCGCAGTGCCGCCGGGGTTGAAGTCCACGCCGACACCGCGGAAGTATCCGGTGACATAGGTGTTGCCGGAACCATCCACCGCAATCCCACTGCCCTGGTCGGAGTCGGTTCCGCCGATGTTGTGGGCCCATACGAGGATGCCGGCGGTGTCGTACTTGGCCACGAAGACATCGTTGCTGCCGTTGCTGTTGAGGAGGTGCGGGTCGCCGCCGGGGTTGAAGTCCACGCCGGTGCCGCGGAAGTATCCGGTGAGGTAGGTGTTGCCGGAACCATCCACCGCGATCCCGAGGCCCAGGTCAAAGCCGGTTCCGCCGATGTTGTGGGCCCAGGCGAGGTTCGGGTCGGCGTGGTTGGTGGCGCTCACGGGGGTGACCGCCGAGGCGACGAGGATCGTGGTGATCGCACCGATGGTGAAGATTCTCCGCCGCTTCATGTGTCCGACCCCCCTTTGTGAGCCCGGTCGCCTCGCGACTTCAATTCGTCGCTCGGGATCGTACCAGCAGGCGTTAGGGCAGGCCCGACCGGAGGTGGGCGCGCGCCTAGCCCAGTCCGAAGTTGCCGGAGACGGGTAGCCAGCCCGAGCTACCCCACACGAACTGGGCGTCGGCGTTGCCTTGGGTGTTGGTGAACCGGAAGTAGAAGGTGGTGTTCGAGGGTCGGAAGATGCCCGGTGAGTCGATGCCGTTGACGTTCCAGTCTCCGGTGACGAACCGGTCCCCGGGGTCGCCGAAGAAGAACTGGTTATCGGCGTTGCCCTGGGTGTGGGTGTTGCGGTAGTACACCAGCCCGGTGGTTTCTCGGTGCAGGCCCACCGTGGTCTGGCCGTTACCGTTGAAGTCGCCGGTGAAGGGCTTGTCGCCGGGGTTGCCGAACACGTATGAGGTCGTTGCCGCACCCAGGCCGCCTCCGTCCTGACCGAGGGCGTTGATGATGTAGAAGGTCTGGTTGGACGGGCGGTAGATCGACACGGTGTCGCAGCCGTTGTTGTTGAAGTCGCCGGCGATGGGGACGTCGCCGGGGTTGCCGAAGAAGAAGGTGATGTCGGCGACGCCTTGGGTGTTGCTGTTGCGCAGGTAGACGAACCCGTCGGACTGGCGGTACAGGCCCGGGGTGTCGAGGCCGTCGCAATTCCAGTCGCCCATGATCGGATAGTCACCAGGATTTCCGAAGTAGAACGAGGTGACCGCACCGGTGCTGTTGCGCAGATGCCACTGACCCTGCGACGGATCGAACAACCCCACCGTCTGGTTCGGTGGGTCACCGAGGGAGAGGATGCCGGCGCCGTAGTCGTTGTCATCACCCGCGACACCAGCATCTCGGGTGAGGGTGATGATGATCTGGTGGAGGTCCTCGGTGGTGGCGGTCGGGTACGCCTGGCGCAGCAACGCCGCCGCTCCGGCGATGTGCGGTGAGGATGCCGAGGTGCCCTGAAAGCCACCGTTGCAGTTCTGCGTAATCCCGTAGGTGGCGTTGGACACACCGTCGGGTCCGGCGAGATCGGGCTTGATCCGCCCATCGATGGTCGGTCCGCGAGACGAGTACGACCGGATCGTGTCGTTGCTCCAGCACACCGCTCCGACCCCCATGACGATTGGCGATGTCGCGGGGTCGGTGATGCTCCGCGCCGGAACGTTGTGCTGGATCGCGGGTTGGGAGTGGTTGAAGGACAGGAACAGGTCCATCGAGGGAGTGGTCGCAGCATCGAATCGGCGTATGGCCAAGTGGAACGTGCCTTGCGATGTGTTGTTCGTATAGGAGAAGTCCTCTACGGGGAAGTAGCCAATGGGGGACTGCTCGTTTTCGCTGCCGGCGACCGGGTTGTCGAAGTCGGGGGCCCTGAACAGGTAGAGGTCGAAGTCGTTGGTAGAGATCGTCCAGTCGTCCCATCGCAGGCGCGCGCTGACGCTTCCTCCCGTGGGCAGATCGAACTGGATCGTCTCGTCTGTTCCGGAGAAGTTGTGCCAGTTGTTGGTATCGGGATCGCTGAAGTTTCCCATCCAGTGCTGTTGGGCATGGTTGCCCGCCGAGTTCACCCAGAGGATGCCGCCGTTGCGGGCGTCGGTGACGATGGGAGCGAGGAAGCCCGTTCCGTCGCCACGCCCGGAGTTGAACCATCCCACCGAGTGGTTGATCACGTCCACGCCGTTGGCCACGGCGTACGAGACGGCCTCATCCAGCCTCGAGAGTGCATCGGATCCTCCGATACACAACAGATACAGCTCTGCTGTGGGAGCGACCTCGTGGACTATTTCGGCGACGGCGGTCCCGTGATCCTCGAGGTTCTCGACCGATGCACCGCAACCGAAACTGGCCGTGTGGACCGATGACGGCAACTCGCTTCCGAGAAGAGTGGAGTAGCCCTGGAATCCGAGGTCGATCACGGCGACCCGCACCCCGGCACCGGTCACACCGGCGGCATGCCACTGGTCGGCGTCGATCGTCGAGACCCCCTGTCCGTCGATGGCATCGGCGATTGGGGCGGGCTGCGACGCGATTCCGGCGATGGCCGGATTGGAGGCGAGAGCGGTCAGTGCGGCGGCAGGCACCGTGGCGATGATCAGGTCCCCGCTGCGGCTGGTGTGACCGGCGCCAAGGCTGTCGAGGAGGACCTCGATCGCCGGGCCGGCGCCGCTCGTTGCTTGGATGACGACGCCCACTTCGGTAGCCGCGGCCGCCTGCCGGTCCGGTACTGGCCCGCGGGTGGCGGCGTTGGCGAGTTCTGAGAGTCGCTGATCGAGGCGCGGATGGCGCACCAGTTCGTCCCGGCCGACGACAGGACCCGGCGGCAGTTCCTGAGCTCCGTCGCCGGCTGTTGCCCAGTCGCCCGCGACACTCAGCAGGGTGAGGGTGAGCGCAGCGAGCGTAACGCCCGTGGTTCTCATAAGCCGCCGTGTCATGGGGTGCCTCCGCCGTGGCGGGTCGTGGAGCCGCGGGTGAGGACGCTACCGGTCCTCCGCCCGCTATCCGGGGAGGTTCTCAGCCGGTTGCGGCGCCGATGAAGGTGCCGACCCACATCGCATAGTCAGCGTTGCCCTGGGTGTTGGTGAACCTCAGGTACACGGTGCCGTTGCCGGGGCGGTAGATGCCGACGGTGTCGATGCCGTCGCCGTTCCAGTCGCCGGCGAAGATCTTGTCGCCGGGGTTGCCGAAGAAGAACTGATTGTCGGCGACGCCCTGAGTGTGGGTGTTGCGGTAGTACACGAACCCGGTGGACTCGCGATGCAGGCCCACGGTGTCGACGCCGTTGCCGTTGAAGTCGCCGACGAACGGCTTGTCACCCGGGTTGCCGAACACGTACGAGAAGTCGGCGGCACCCAACCCACCATCGTTGGCTCCCAGAGCGTTGATGATGTAGAAGGTCTGGTTGGAGGGCCGGTAGATCGACACGGTGTCACAGCCGTCGTTGTTGAAGTCACCGGCGATGGGGATGTCTCCGGGGTTGCCGAAGAAGAACCGGATGTCGGCGATGCCTTGAGTATTGGTGTTGCGCAGGTACACATACCCGTCTGATTGGCGGTACTGGCCGGGCGTCTCGGTGCCGTCACAGTTCCAGTCGCCCATGATCGGGTAGTCACCTGGGTTGCCGTAGTAGAACGACGAGGTCCCGTCGTCCCAGCCGAGTCCGTTGTAGCGGACCCACTCTCCGCTGCTGCGAACGAAGGCGAACGTGTTGCAGTCCTTGCCGTCGGGGCATGGGTTGGTCGGCGCCGTGTCGGTGTACAGGGTCCCTGGCTGGAACCAGTCGGTGAGCGGCCACTCGTAGAGCGTCTGCGACTTGGTCATGCCGTCCTTCCACCCCTCTGCGAGGGTGGACGGGTAGGCAAACATCTTGTAATTGCCCTGGTAGCCGTGAGCTTCTGTGTTGGTATTGATGTTGAAGTAAATGAGTCCAGCGACACCTGGGGCTGCCGCTGCGTAGTCGAAGAGGCTGCTTAGCCAGGTGCTCTGTGTTTGGCCGCTCGGTGCCCCACAGTTGTTCGGCGGTGCCCCCGTTTGGGCTATGAGGATTGGCTTGAAGGGGGCGAGGGACTTGAGCTGGTTGATGATCCCATCGAACAGGGTTTGAGGTCCGTCCCAGGCGGACCCGACACAGCCGTTCCAGCCATCCAGGCCGACGGTGCCGGACTGGACTCCGAAGTTGTAGTTCGAGAACCCGAGTACGTCGGCGTACTCGTGGCCGGGGTAATACTCGGCCAGGGTCCCACAGTCGAGCTGCGTCCCCGCGTTGGGCGCAAACGCGAATCGCACCTTTGTCTCATCCATTCCGGCGCCCCGAAAGATGTTGACGACGCGCTGAAAGGCAAGGCGGTAGTCGGCCCGGTCCAGGGGGCAGCCATAGAGCGGATGCCCGCTATTGACCCAGTTCGCCTCTTGGAGGGGGGCGATGATGACGGTCCGGCCACCACCGAGGTCGAGATATCCCTTTACGTGGTCGGCCCATCGGGTGATGTGGGTGTCCCACTGCCCCTGCGCGATCGATGCGGAACTATCAGGGATGGTCAGGTTGGCGAAAGGAGTCGCCTGAGCGAGCCAGATCTCGTCGAGCAGCGCGCGGGTCACTGACCACTGCCCCGCCGTGTGGGTCTTGGTGGCGTCGCAGTTCCAGCCGTCCCAACTGCTCGACCCCTCCCCGCTCGTCTCGCACACGTCGTGGAAGGTACCGCCGAAGGTGACCTTGCGACCCGCGGCGTTGTTCAGGGCGTTGATTTCGTCGGTCGAGTTGGGACTCGCTCCGGCCGCCTTGTCCGAGTAGACGCCGCCGCGGACGACACCCTCCGTCTGGATCTCGTTGGCGAGTCCCGGCGCGGCCGTGCCGAAGAGGATGGTGGTGGCGAGGAATGCCGGTATGAGGCGGCGCGGAATTCTGGTGGGGAGGCGGCTCAATGGGACTTCTCCGGGTGAGGGGGTTTCTCCATGACATCGGCACCGTACGGCTGTTTCTCAAGGCGATCCGTCACGGTGCGCACCGATGCCCAGCGTAGGCTGAGTCCGTGGATATGCGCTCCGTCCCCGCGATGAGGAGTCGGGTCGACAAGCCGGGACGGCGAGCGTTCCTCATCGGCACCGCCACCCTCCTCCCTCTCCTGGTCTGGTGGATCGGGTGGTTCCCCGGGTTCCTGTCCGGCGACTCGATCGACCAGCTGGGTCAGATCGCGCGGGGCGACTACTCGAACCAGCACCCGGCGTTCCACACGCTGACCATGTGGTTGGTGATGCGGTTGTGGGATCACCCTGGGATGGTGACCCTGGCCCAGGTGCTCGCCATGGCCGGCCTCCTCGCGCTGGTGGCGATGCGCCTCGCCCGCCTCGGCGTACCGGCGTGGCTCGCTGGAGGATCTGCCGTGGCGGTGGCGGCCCTGCCCGCGGTCGGGATCACCACGATCGCGGTGTGGAAGGACGTCGCCTACACCCTGGCGTTGCTTTGGGTGTTCGCCGAGCTGCTGGCCATCGCCGTCGACCGCGACCGCTGGGGCCGCACGGCGGTGGCAGCAAAGATCGGCGCGGGACTCGCCCTCGTGTGGCTGTTCCGGCACAACGGGTTCATCACCGTCGTCGTCTTCGGGGCAACGGCAGTGTTCATGGCGCGCCGCCATCGCACGGCAGTGCTGACGATGATCGGAACGCTCCTCGGTGTCGTCACGGCGGTGAACCTGGTGCTGTACCCCCTCGTCGGGGTCGATACGGAATCGATCCAACCGGCAGGCGTATTCGTGCCCGACGTGGCGGCCTCGCTCATCCATCATCCGGAGAAGTTCAGCGGCGACGAGCTCGCCTACCTCGAGACGATCGCCCCCTTGTCGGTGTGGCAGGAGCAGTACGACTGCCACGACTCCACCCCACTCGTCTTTGACCCACGGTTCCGTCGCGACCGGATCGCCGCCGACGCCGCCCGGTTCCGCTCCCTGGTGGTCTCCACCTACCTGCGCGACCCGTTCACGGTGATCGGTCACCGGTGGTGCACCGCCTCGTACCTGTTCGTCCCCCCGCAGCCAGCCGACGCCTACTTCCACCGGCCGCCGTTCGACATCCCACCGAACACGCTGGGGATCGCTCGAGACCCGATCTCCTACCGCGTCTACTCGGCGACCCTTCGCGTGTTCGACTGGGTCGCTCCCGCCGAGCGTCTGTGGCTCACCTGGCGTCCGGCACTCGCCGTGTGGGCCGCCGCCACCACCTTTGGCCTGCTGGCGTGGCGGCGTCGGCTGAAGCCATTCATTCCCGTCGTGGCGCTCATCGGTGCTCAGATCGTCAACGTCGTGCTGACCGGCCCGTCGCAGGAGTTCCGCTTCGGCTTCGGCATCTACCTGATGTGCCTGTTGTCGGTGCCGCTCGTCTGGCTGGTGCGGGGGGAGCCCCCAGACTCGAAGGGGGGAGGTGGCAGCGGACGTAGTCCGCTGACGGAGGGGGAGGGTTGACGCGTCGCGGCGCTCCGACGCGACTGATCCCCGGTACTTACCGGGGATCAGCGCTGTCCACTCCAAACCTCGGGAAGGGCCCGGTCTTCCACCACACGGACCCTTCCCTCGAGTCGGGATGATCAGGTCATGCCTGGGGGGCTACTACTGCCCAGGAGAACCAGCCCACGGCGAGGCTGAACCCGACCGTGTTACCCGAGTTCTCGGCGGCGAAGACGATGGTCCCCGTCGACCGCTTGTAAGCGGCGAGAGTGTCGGCGCCGTCGCCGTCCCAGTCGCCGGCGAAGACGAAGTCCCATCCGGTGCCGATGTTGAACGAGACGCTCGCCGGGCCGGATGAGTTGGAGTTGCGCAGGTACACCCAGCCGCTCGACGGCCGGTAGATGCCGATGGTGTCGGTGCCGTTGCCGTTGAAGTCTCCAACGAACGGCTTGTCACCAGGGTCACCGACCAGGAACGAGTAGTCGGCGGCGCCAAGGCCCTTACCGTTCTCGCCCAGCTTGTTGACGATGTAGACGCGTGTCTCGGCGGGCCGGTAGATGGCCAGGCTGTCGCGGCCGGAGCCGTTGAAGTCGCCAACCAGGGGGACGTCGGACGGGTTGCCGAAGTAGAAGGTCACGTCGGCGTTGCCCGCGTCCGGGTTCTGGCGAGCAAGGTTGATCTCGTAGACCAGCATCTGGGCGTCGATCACCGCATCGGTGGTGGACGCTCGTGCCGGTACCGACTGGATGAGGGTGACGGCCGTGACCGTCATGGCGAGGAAGGCGGCTGCCACTCGCCGGGTTGTGGAAGTAACACTGTAAGTATCCAGTGACTACTCATCGGCGGCTCTGGATACTTGGAGTGGTGTCTACGAACGCGAAACGTGTTGTTCGTCTGCTCGTGAGGCCTCCTAGTCGCTGACAGGAACGGTTGCCGGTGTCGCGAACGAGGGATGTCGGGCCGTAACCATGCGGAGTGAACCGGGTGATCCCACGGACCGGGGTAGCGTTCCTTCCGGTGAGCCTGAGCTTCTTCCTCCGCGTCGTCCCGCGCCCGATCCGTCGGCTGATCCGTCGGGTCCCCGGCGCCGCCACCCTCGTGCGGCGCCTCACGGCGACTCCCAAGGGTCCGCCGTCGGCGCCCGGTTCACTACGGCCTGTGGTGTACCTGCCCACCTGGGAGCGATGGGGGTCGATGCGCCAGCGCCCCCAGTATCTCGTCGATGCTTTGGCGCGTGCCGGGCATCCGGCGTACTTTGTCGATCGGTCGGTGCGGCGGTCCCAGGTGGTCGACGGGGTGACGGTGGTTCCCTCGCTACGCCATGTGCCGGGTGCCCACCCGATTCTCTATGTGCACTTCGCTCCGCTGCGCGACCTCATGGGCCGCTTCACCGCCCCGGTGGTGATCTACGACATCCTCGACGATCTCAGCATCTACGACGAAGGCGAGGTAGGGCTGCCCGGGCGACATCGGGTCCGCACCCACCATCGTCCACTCATCGAGGAGGCCGCCGCCGTCATCGCCTCCTCGGCTGCCCTCGTCGAGCGTCATCGCGGCGAGCGGCCCGACCTGCTGCTCGTAGAGAACGGCGTCGACGTCGAGCGCTTCTCGACCCCGCGGCCCCGCCCGTCCGACCTCCCCTCCGGCCAACCGGTGATCGGCTACCACGGTGCGATCGCCCGCTGGTTCGACTTTGCCCTGCTGGAATCCGTCGCAGCCGCCAACCCGGGATGGGAGTTCGTCCTGGTGGGCCCCGTACTCGCCGAGGTCGCCGCCGAGGCGGCCCGGGTGGGGCAAGCCGACAACGTCCACTTCCTCGGTGAGCGCACCAGCGACGACGTCATCGGGTATGTGCAGGCGTTCGACGTCGGCGTGGTGTGGTTCGTGGTGAACCACCTGACCGAGGCCGTCAGCCCACTCAAACTCTTCGAATACCTCGCCGCCGACACACCTGCGGTGTCCACCCCGCTGCCAGCGGCCGCGGTCCCCACCGTCCGAGTCGCCGACACCGCGACGGCGATATCGTCGGCGATCCGGGAGGCGCTCGACACGGCGGACGAGGAGGCGCCGGAGCGGCGAGCAGCCGCTGCAGATGCCGACTGGTCGCGCCGGGTGGCCCCGCTCGTCGCCCACCTCGATGAGGCCGCCCTACGGACGGTGCCTGAGTGAGCCGACGAGTCATCTTCGTAACCCAGGACCACGAGGGCTTGCATGGAGGCGGCGCCGGGACGCTCGTCGGCGAAGTGGCACGCCGGCTCACCGGCACCGGATGTGAAGTCACCATGGTGGTTGCTTCACCTGATGCTGAAGCGGCGACCGGCGACGGGTACGAGACGGTGCCCGTCACCGTTTCGGAACCCGACGGATCGCTCGGGTGGTTCGTCGGAAGGTCGCAGGCGATCTCGGATCGGCTCGGCCAACTCGTCGCTGAGACCGGGCCAGTGGATCTCGTCGAGTTCACCGACTTCGAGGCCCCGGCGCTGTGGACACTCATCCACCGCCACGCGCTGGGGCTCGATCGGACTCGAATCGCCATCAGGCTCCACGGCCCGATCGAGGCGATCACCGACGCTATCGGGGCGGCGCCACCCCCCATGGATGGGATCGGCGCGATGGAGCGCCTGGCGCTTCCAATGGCCGATGCGGTGCTGGTGCCGTCGTCTGCCGTAGGGGCGTGGGCGATCGACCGGTATGGCCTCGACCCCGAGCGCATCGTGGTGGCCCCTCCCGCCGTCGTCGATGTTCTCCAGGTGGGTTGGACTCCGTCGGCGTCGCCGACCTTTGCTGCTCTCGGGCGTCTCTCCGAGACGAAGGGAACCGACCTGCTGGTAGATGCCTTTGGTGCGGTACTCGACCGGCACCCCGACGCTCGCCTCGTCCTCGTCGGTCCGGACGGCTGGTCGGCGCTCGAGCACCGCCCGATGACGGAGGTGCTGCGGGATCGAATTCCTCGCGACCGAGCCGATCAGGTCGAATTCGTCGGTGCACTCCTACGCGACGAGGCGCTCGCCAGATTGGCCGGTGCGTGGGTGGTGGTGATCAGCAGCCGCTACGAGTCGTTCTGTCTGGCCGCCCATGAGGCTCGTCGGGCAGGCATCCCAGTGGTCGTCCCCGATCTCCCGGCATTCGACGCCTACCGAACGGGCGCCGGGTTCGCCTTCTTCGACGGGTCCGCCGTTGACCTTGCCAACACCCTGGTCGAGATCGCCTCCGACCGCGGCATCGTCGAGCGCTTGGCTGCGGAGCCAGCCCCCGCCGTCGGTGACCCAACCGCCGCCTACCTGGGTCCCCTCCCTGAGGCTCGCCATGCGCGTAGCCAGGCTGGCCTGGCCACGGCGGCCGCACAGCGTCTGGACGGCTTGCTGCGACCTGCGTCCACCTGGTGGTCACGGCCGGCGCGATCAGTGCTGCGTGCGCTCCCGGCGCCGGTGGCGCGGGTGCTCGTCCGACTGGTACCCGCCCGGCTCAAGGACAGGTTCCGGGCCGGTGCCTCCTGGCCGGAGGAGGAGGCGCGTCGGCGTGCCGAGCGTCGCCTTAGGGACATGCGCCGTCGGATCGAGCAGGGGGAGTTTCCCGACGAGTCCGGCCCGACCATCTCGGTCGTCATCCCCTGTTTCGACCAGGGCCAGTGGGTCACTGATGCCGTGGTCAGTGTCTTCGAACAGGAGCACCGGTCGTGGGAGGTCATCCTCGTCGACGACGGGTCGACCGACCCCGACACCATCGCCATCCTGGACGACCTCGCCAGGTGGCCGCGGGTGCGTTCGATCCGACAGGACAACCGGGGTCTGTCGTCGGCGCGTAATGTCGGGATGGAGGCTGCTCGGGGGGAGTACCTGATCCCGCTCGATGCCGACGACGAGATCACCCCGCGGTTCATGGCCGATCTGCTGGGTCGTCTCGAGGCGAACCCGCGAGCCGCCTTCGCCCACTGCTGGGCGGAGCTGTTCGGCGACGTGCATGCCCTCTGGGCCACGCGGCCACCCAACCCGTATTGGGAGCGATGCTCCAACTCGGTGGTCGGTTGCGTGCTCATGAGACGCGAGGCGTGGAAGGCGGTTGGCGGCTACGACGAGACCATGCGTGACGGCAACGAGGACTGGGAGCTGTGGGTGCGTCTCGCCGCCGCCGGATGGGAGCAGGTACGGGTGATGGAACCTCTGTTTCGTTACCGCAAACACGGCGAGACCATGTCGGTGGCCACCGAGTCACAGTTCGAACGGGGGAGAGCACAGATCGTCGAGCGGCATCCCGACCTGTACACCGCTGAGGCGCTGCGCTCCCTCAAGCAGCGCTGGTACCCGGCGCTCACGCTCATCAGCGACGCCGCCGTCGACGAGTCCCATGACGAGGTGGAGGTGGTGCCCGGCCCGCCCGATCGGGGCGTCGCCGCATCGTTTGGCAAGTACGTCGCTGATAGGCGTGGTGCCACCTGGCCGTTGAGTGTCGCCATGGACCTCGTACGGCGTCTCGAAGCCGAACCCGATGCAGCGTGGGCGACCCACAGCGCGACCGGTGCCGCGGTGTGGCGTCGCTGGTGTCTCGTCGATCCCGGAGCCGATCCGCGAGGCGGTGTGCGGGGTACCGGTGCCGCGCCAGGTGGCGATCTGCAGCCGGGTGCCTACCCCGACCCGGAGTGGATGGTCGACAGGGCGCTCGTTCCCGAAGGTGCTCGGCTGCTCAGGCACCGTCCGGAAGAAGACGCACTGACGCCTGAGGGGTGATCCACGTCAGCTCTCGGAGTCGAGGGACTGCAGAAACTCCTGAGGTGAGACCACCGGGAGGGTGTCGGTGGTGCCAAACAGGTGCCCATCGCCCGTAACGATCAACGCCTGGGTGACTTCGGCCAACACGATCAGGTAGTCATCGCCCGGATCGGGCGACGGTGTCGTGGGGGGCCGCCCGGGGTCGTCGGTGAGCCCTGCCTGGCGTCGGAGCAGGTCGATGAACTCGGTCGCCTCGCTCGCCGAGATGCGGTGACTGATCTTCGGGTAGGCGAGGGTTCGTTCGAGCTCCTCGAGGAGCAGTGGTGAGACGATCATCTCGAAAGCACCGTCGAACCACCGTTGGAGGATCTGTCCCGGCGAACCGTGTGGCGTCAGGAGGGCCGAAACCAAGACGTTCGTGTCGAGGACGACCCGCACGTTTCAGGAGCGTGGGTTGCGAGTGGCGTGTTGTGCCTCGACGGCGAGCGCCATCGCCTCATCCTCGGGGAGGTCGTTGCGTGCCCAGAGGCGAGCGACGAGGTCGATACCGAGGTCACGCCGCAGTGACTCCTCGATGACCTCGCTGTCGCCCCTCCCGGTACGCGCTGCCTTCACTTTGACCGCTCGCAGAACGTCTTCGTCGATGGTCAGCGTTGTCCGTGTCTTCTTCATGATGCCCGCATCATAACATCATGATGCCGTGATGTCAGGATCTGATCAGCCGGATTGTCTCCACCGCTGCGGGTCCGGGTTCCGCTTGGCCGTGGCCGCTCCGACGACGAATCCGACGGCCTCGGCTGCGGATGCGACGAAGTAGGCGACCGGTAGGTAGAGGTACTTCATGAAGCCGTGGGCGTGGCGATACTTGGGCCAGGTGCTCATCAGCATCTTCGTGAACAGCGGCACCAGAGCCACCGGAATCAGCCACGGTTGAAACACCGCGGCAAGACCGACGGCCAACCCGGTCAACCCGTACACCTTGGCCAGGTGCTTCAACTCGTAGTTGCGCATCCCCGACAGCCCGTCGCCCCGACCCCAGCGATACACGGTCACCCACAGCGAAGCCAGCCCCGACGGAGGCCGCCAGCGCACCACAGCCTCTGGGACGAACCGTGCCCGGTAGCCAGCGGCGCGCAACTCTTCGGCATAGGCGCTGTCTTCGGCGACGAGATAGGTGGTGGGAAATCCTCCGACTCGCTGCCAGGCCGCCTTGGTGAAGGCCAGGGACCGCGCCGACGGCGTGAAGTCGTCGGGATCGACCTCGTCAATGGTGTACACCATCACCAGGCCGATGCAGGTGGACAGCAATGTTCGGCCCTCGGGCCGATAGAAGCCGGCCACCCACTCGGCACCGCCATCGAAGGCGGCGGCGATGTGTTCCAGCCAGTCGGGTTCGGCGAAGCATCCCCCATCGATGCAGGCGACCCGGCCGGTGGTGGTGGCGGCGATCGCCGTGTTGCGCCCCACCGTGCGGTCCCCCGGCTGGTGGATCACCCGCACCGACGAATGTTCGCCGGCGAGGCGCTCCAGGATCTCGACGGTGCCGTCGGTGGAACCGGCGTCGGTCACCACGACCTCGTGGGGTGGATGGGTCTGTTCGAGGACCGAGCGGATCACGGCCTCCACGTCGTCGGCCTCGTTGAACAGCGTTGTGATGACTGAGATCTGCAGCATGTGTCCTCCGGTGGGGGCATTGTGGTCGTGAGCGGTCGAGACCCTGTCTCTTTCTCCCCCTCCGTCAGCGGACTATGTCCGCTGCCACCTCCCCCTGCGGGGGAGGGAACCAAGAGGGGGACTCCCGGTCATTGCCCCTCTCTTGCGGTCCCTCCCCCCGAAGGGGGGAGTACCGCCGGGAGCGAAGCGAGCGGCGGGGAGGGGGGAGGGCGAACCCTACGTAGGCCTCGCGACGCGTCACCCCTCCCCCTCCGTCACCGGCCTGCGGCCGCCGCCACCTCCCCCTGCGGGGGAGGAAAGTGTGGGGGACCGGTAGGGTGACCGCGTGCCGATGTGGCTGAAGCGGTTGATCCGTCCCCTCATCCCTGATCGCCTCATGGCCCGGTATCGGCTGCGTCAGCACTCTCGGCAGGCTCGCGTCAACGTGGATGTCCTCCTGTCCGACAGTGCCCCTGCCCGTCGATGGTTGTCGACGACACCCGACACCTACCGCGTCGGCGTCGGCCGCGGGCTCCAGCCCGGCGGATCACCCGTAGGGGTCGTCGTTCTGGGCGATGCGACCCACCGTGACGCCGCCGTGTGGGCACTCGCCCACACCGGAGCGGATGCGGCCATCGTCGGCGCCACCACCCGCCCCCGGCTGGTCGGGCGGCGGCGCACCGAGCCCTCGATCTTGCCCGAGACGGTGGTCGTCTCCTCCGAGATCCATGACGAAGTGGATGGAGTGCCTCACGGGGATCTCGTCGGATTCGTCGACCGGCTGCGACAGGCGGGCGCCCACCTGACGGTCATCCCCACCGCGGTGGCCCCCGGCCGCCCCCGGCGCAATGATCCGGTCGAGGCGCCGGTCGTGGTCATGTTCGCCGGGGTTCCTATGCACGATGTCGGTGGTGGTTCGCGCACCACGCAACTCGCCCTCGAGCTGCTGCGCCGGGGGGTCGCGGTGGTCTACGTCTCGGTGTTCGGCAGCGACGAGGGCACCGATCTCGGCGTGCGGTACGTTCATCCCCGGCTCGAGCAGGTGCGGCTCGACGGATTCGATCCCGATCACTTCGTGGAGCGGGCGAAGGTGCCAGGGTGGGTGCTCATAGAGATTCCGCTGGACGCTCTGCGCGACCCGGTGAGTCGACTCACCGATCGTGGATGGCGGGTGGCATACGACGTGATCGACCACTGGACGGATCGTGCCCTCGGCGGCGAGTGGTATCGGGCCGACACCGAGCGATGGTTCCTCACCCATTCTGATGCGGTGCTGGCGTCGGCGCCCGACCTCGTGGCCACAGCTCGGGCCGGTGGTGCCGCCGAACCGGTGCTCATCCCCAACGCCGTCAACGAAGCGGTATTCGGCGGAGGTGAGGTGCCGCCTCCGGAGGACCTCCCGGATGCCGAGCCGCTCATCGGGTACCACGGTTCGCTCTACGGCGACTGGATCGACTGGGCCTCGATCGCCGCCGTGGCGACCGCGTTCCCGAATGCTGCCGTCGTGCTCATCGGTGATGCCTCCAAGGGTCATCCACCGATGCCCGAGAACGTCCACTTCCTCGGGCTCAAGGCACAGTCGGATCTCCCCGCCTACCTCCAGCGATTCGCCGTGGGACTCGTACCGTTCACCGTCTCCGACACCACCCACGCGGTGAGTCCCCTGAAGGTTTACGAGTACCTCGCCTGCGGTGTGCCGGTGGCGGCGCCGCCGCTGCGCGCCCTGGAGGGACTCGACGGCGTGGTCGTCGATGACGATCTGCCGTTAGCGGTTACGCGAGCTCTGGCGGGCGAGCCACCGGACGGCTCAGCAGCCTTGGCCGCGCATTCGTGGCGGCAGCGTGCCGAACTCATTCTTGACCGGCTCGGCCTCCTGCTTCTTGGGGGCATTGATGCCCCGGCGCGCATCGTGGTTCGTCCGGTGACCCACCACGCGCCGGCGGCCCGTCGGCTCGGCTGACCGAGGATAGGTGCGGGGCGCTGGTATCGTCCCGGCGGTCCAGCCACGCGGGCTCAATGAGCTGCCTGCTCCAGACTGCGAGTTCCAGTGACCTCCCGATCGAACGCGATCTACGACTCTGACCAGCCAAGAACGCCCTTGGTGACCGAGTTTCGCAACCTGTGGGAGTTCCGTGGGCTGCTGCGGTTGCTCGTCACCCGGGACCTCACCATCCGCTACAAGCGCTCGACGCTCGGCGTGTGGTGGACGCTGCTCAATCCGCTGCTGACGATGTCGATCCTGTGGATCGTCTTCAGCCAGTTCTTTCGCTTCCAGATCCCCGACGTCCCGTTCGCCGTGTACCTGCTGTCGGGGGTGCTCCTCGTCACCTTTTTCGCCCAGGGAGTGAACGCAACGGGGGCGGCGATGGTGAACAACGCGGCCGTGTTGTCGAAGGTATACGTTCCCGCCGAAGTCTTCGCCTTCTCGTCGGCGATCGCGGCCGCCAGCAACTTCATGATCAGCCTCATCCCCTTGCTGATCATCCAATTGGCGACCGGCGTCGGTGTCCCATGGACCGCACTCCTCATCCCCCTGCCGGTGCTGTGCCTGCTGGCCTTCACCGTCGGCGTCGGCCTGCTGGTGGCGGCGGCCGCCGTGTACTTCTACGACGTGCTCGACCTGACCGGTGTGTTCATCCAGCTGGTGTCGTACCTGGTGCCCACTTTCTATCCGATCACCATCGTTCCCGAGGGGTTCCGCTGGATCATCCACCTGAACCCGCTGTACTCCTACCTGCGAGTGTTTCGCGGCTTCGTGTACGAGGGCGGGTTCGCCCCCGGCTGGAACTTCGCCGTCATGGGCGTGAGCGCCGTCGTCGTGCTCCTTCTCGGCGTCTGGGTGTTCTCGCGCAGCTGGAAGAACCTCGTGGTGCTGCTGTGACCGAGCCGACGATCGGCGTCACCGACCTGGGCCTGGCCTACCGCCTAACGCGCAACCAGGCCTCCACACTCAAGGAGTTCGCCATCAGGGCGGTCAAGCGCCAGGTGTCTCACGAGAGGCTGTGGGCGGTGCGGGGCGTCAGCTTTGAAGTGTATCCCGGTGAGGTGTTCGCCCTGGTGGGGCCCAACGGTGCCGGCAAGAGCTCGCTGATGAAGACGGTGGCCCGGGTGCTGCCCCCCACCGAGGGCAGGGTGGTGGTGCGCGGCAGCGTGGCCCCGATGATCGAGTTGGGGGCCGGCTTCAACCCCGAGTTGACCGCCAACGAGAACATCGTCCTCTACGGCACCCTTCTGGGCCGTCGTCCCGAAGTGATGAGAGAGCGAGTTCCCGAGATCCTCGAGTGGGCCGAGTTGATCGAGTTCGGGGACGTTCCGGTGAGGAACTACTCGACGGGGATGCTCGCCCGCCTTGGTTTCGCGGTTGCCACCGACGTTCAACCCGATGTGCTCGTCATCGATGAGGTCCTCTCTGTCGGCGATGAGAGGTTCCAGACGAGGTCCAAGGCCCGCATGGCTTCACTCATGGACGGCGGTGCCGCGGTGCTCCTAGTCTCACACGCACTCGACCTGGTCGAGGAGATCGCAGACCGGGTCCTATGGTTAGACCACGGATCGCCGATGATGGTTGGGGACCCGGACAAGGTCATCGCCGCCTATCGGGAGTGGAGTGAGTGAGGTGAGTGGCGGCAGCGTCGACCATCGGACCAATACCTCGGCCTCGAGCGTCCAAGGTCGAGCTGGATGAGGCGTCGACTTGGAGTACTCAGGGAGCTGGTGCGGACCCACGGCCTTGGCGGCGCTCTGGTCTCCGTTCTGGGATACGTTCGGTGGCGGTTGAGAGGTAGAAAGACACCAACTGGCACGAGCTTGTGGCTCGATGCATATCGAGACATTGGGCCGGCAGTCCCGGGGTCCGCCTCGTTCACGATCGTCTGCCCGGCGTTCGAGCCGGATCCGAAGTTCCTTCGTGCGTGTGTGCGTTCAGTGATCGGTCAGTCCTACTCGAAGTGGGAGATGGTCATCGTCGACGATGGCTCGAGCAATCCGGCTTCCCTCCGCGAGTTGACGCGTTTAGCGAGGCGAGATCGGCGGATTCGCCTGGTTCGCGCCGATCGCAATGGAGGTATCGCTCAGGCTACGAATCTGGGAGCCGCGGAGGCCAAGGGCGACTACCTGGTGTTCCTCGACCACGACGACGAGCTTGCACCCCGGGCACTCGAGTGGCTCAGCACCTGCACGCCTGAGGCCGACTTGATCTACACGGATGAGGACAAGGTCTCGGACGACGGAACCTACCACTCGCACTTCTTCAAGCCAGCGTGGTCGCCGCGGCTACTTCTCGGTGTGAACTATGTGAACCATGCCACCTGTATTCGCTCATCGCTCTTCCACGAGGTCGGGGGACTGCGCGAGGGTCTCGAGGGCGTCCAGGACCACGACTTGCTCCTGAGGGTCTCTGAGACCCCGGGCCTGGTGGTGCGGCACCTGCCGAATCTTCTCTACCACTGGCGTCTCTGGGGCGGGTCGTACTCGGGTAGCCCGGACAAGCGCCGCCGCGTCGAGGAGGCGGGCCTGAAGATGGTCCAAGAAACCATCGACCGCAGGGGCTGGCGGGCGCACGCGACGCTCGGCAATATGAAGCCGTTCAACTACCGAGTTGTCTTCTCGCCCGATCCGGTCCCTCCGCTGGTGAAGGTGGTGATTCCGACGCGCGATCGGGTTGAACTACTGAAGGTCGCGGTGGACGGCGTTCTGAACCGTACCGATGGCGTGAGTACTCACCTGGTGATCGTGGACAACGGGTCGAGAAAGGCGAAAACCCACGCCTTTCTGTCTGATGTGGCAACCCGTGACGACGTGTCCGTCGTGACCATCGACGATGCATTCAACTACTCGAGGTTGTGCAACGAAGGGGTCCTGGCGGGGCCGGATACAGATCATGTGCTGCTGCTCAACAACGACGTGGAGATCCGACATCGTGGTTGGCTCCTTCAGCTCACCGGTTGGCTGCGAGACCCGGAGGTAGTGGGCGTCGGGCCGCTTCTCCTGTTTCCCGACGGAAGCATTCAACACGCCGGTGTTGTGGTCGGGTTGGGGGGGATCGCCGGGCACTACGCCCATTCGCAGCCCTACGAACCCAAGACCGGGGCCCTCCACGATCAGGCCCGAGAGGTGGGTTGTCTGACAGCTGCTTGCTTGCTCGTTCGAACGGCTGACTTTCATGCGCTCGGTGGCCTGGACGAGGACTTGGCCATCGACTTTCAGGATGTGGACTTCTGCCTGAAGCTCAGAGAGGTCACCGGCGGTGTGCTCATGTACGACCCAACATTTCCGCTCGTACACGCTGAGTCGGCGTCTCGGGGGACGCTCGGGGCCAGCAACGGGTACACCGCGAGCCGCTTTGATTTCCTTTGGGGAGAGGTTCTCTCGGATACCGATCCCTACTACAGCCCGCACTTGAGCAGAACCGAGAGCGACCTGTCTCTAGCCAGCTTTCCATGGAAATTCGAAGATCGGCGTGGTCGCCTCATGGGGCGTTGATCGTCCGGTCGCGTCAACCGGCGGGTACTCGGGTCCAGACGCCCGTCCCGACCCCTTGCCACTCAGCGGTTGTCGCAAGTGCAAGGCATTTCCCGGGAACCTTGGTCGCTTGAGCGCGATAGAGGGCACCATGCACTACCTGCGAGTTCGCGGTAGCCTGCCCGACCTCCAGGGAATGACCAGTTGACCACCCACACACCCACCGACATACCTGACGTCGTGCGCATCCAGCCGACCCGGCACGGCGATCACCGTGGCTTCTTCTCGGAGACGTTTCGCTCCGAGTGGTTCCCCGTCCTCACGTTTGTACAGGACAACCACTCCATGTCCGCCGAAGTCGGCACCCTGCGGGGCCTGCATCTGCAGAAGCCGCCGCGGGCCCAGGCCAAGCTGGTGCGGGTCACCCGGGGGGCCATCCTCGACGTCGTCGTCGACATCCGGGCTGGCTCGCCGACCTTCGGGCATCATGTCGCCGTCGAGCTGAGCGCGCAGAACTGGGAGCAGATCCTCGTGCCCGTCGGAGTCGCCCACGGGTTCATCACCCGGGAGCCGAACACGGAGGTCCTGTACAAGGTGACGGAGGTCTACTCCGCGCAGGACGAGGTCGGCATAGCCTGGGACGACCCCGACATCGGCATCGACTGGGAAGTCGAGCCCGCCGAGGTGATCCTTTCGGACCGAGACCGTGGCCACCCACGACTGTCAGAGCTACCCCAGATGTTCACGTATCCGGAGGCACACTGAAGTGAAGCGACGCTACGTGGTCACAGGTGGGGCCGGTTTCATCGGTTCCAATTTCATTCGACACGTCCTCGCCGCCGAGCCGAAAGCCGAAGTCCTCAACCTCGACCTGCTCACCTACGCCGGGGTGCAGTCGACCGTCGACGAACTCGACGCGAATGATCGCCACACCTTCGTCCGCGGCGACATTCGTGCCCCCGAAGTCGTCGACGCAGTCGTCGCCGGAGCCGACGTGGTGGTGCATTTTGCCGCAGAGAGCCATGTCGACCGATCGATCAGCGGTCCAACCGAGTTCCTCAGCACGAACGTCGTGGGCACTGGAGTTGTGATCGATGCGGCCCGGCGCCACGGCGTACCCCGGTTCGTCCACGTCTCCACCGACGAGGTGTACGGATCGATTGCCGACGGGTTCGCCCCCGAGGACGCACGACTCGCCCCATCGTCGCCGTACTCGGCGTCGAAGGCTGGCGCCGATCTCCTCGTCGCCTCGTATACGACCACCTTCGACTACCCGTCGATCACCACCCGATGCACCAACAACTTCGGGCCCTACCAGTTCCCGGAGAAGGTGATCCCGCTGTTCGTGACCAACCTTCTCGACGGCAAGCAGGTCCCGCTGTACGGCGACGGCCTCAACGAGCGAGACTGGCTGTACGTCACCGACCACTGCGCCGCGATCCACCTTCTCGTCGACGAGGGCGAACCCGGCGAGACATACAACATCGGGGCCGACAACCAGTTGACGAACCTCGACCTCACGATGCGCATCATCGATGCCCTGGGCGCCGACGAGTCGCGCATCGAGTACGTCACCGACCGGCCTGGCCACGACCGCCGGTACGCCGTGGACACGGCCAAACTCCGAGCACTGGGCTGGAAGCCGGTGCACGGATTCGAAGACGGCCTGGCGGCCACCGTCGACTGGTACCGGGACCGAAGGGACTGGTGGCAGCCTCTCAAGGATCGAGCATCGTGAGGGGCCTCGTGCTCGCCGGCGGCACCGGATCGCGGCTGCGGCCCATCACCTTCTCGATGGCGAAGCAGCTCGTCCCGATCGCCAACAAGCCGATCATCGAGTACGGCCTGGAGGATCTCGCCGAGGCCGGCGTCACCACGGTCGGCATCGTGATCTCACCCGAGACCGGAGCAGCCATCAGCCGGGCGGTGGAACGGGCGGCAGAGCGGATCGGGCTCGACGCCACCTTTATCCTCCAGGACGAACCGCTCGGCCTGGCCCACGCCCTCAAGGTCGCACTGCCCTTCATCGACGGAGACGAGTGTCTGATGTACCTGGGCGACAACCTGGTCAAGAGCGGGGTCGCCGACGTGGTCCGGGACTTCAAGGAGTTCCAGCCCTCGTGCCAGATCATGCTGTCGCCGGTCGACAACCCGTCCTCCTTCGGCGTGGCTGACCTCGCCGAGGACGGCAGCATCCGTCGCCTGATCGAGAAGCCGGAGTTTCCGCCATCGAACCTGGCTCTCGTCGGCGTGTACCTGTTCGACGACTCGATCGCCGAGGCGGTCCACGCCATCAAGCCGTCGGACCGGGGAGAGTTGGAGATCACCGACGCCATCCAATACCTCGTCGAGACCGGCAGGGAGGTGCGCGCCTCGATCGTGAGCGGCTGGTGGAAGGACACCGGCACCAGGGATGACTTGCTGGCCGCCCAGCACCTCGTCATCTCCGAGATGGCGCACGAGAACCACGGCGAGCTGGTCGACACCACCGTCGACGGGGCCCTGCACCTCGGACGAGGGTCCACGCTCCGGCGCTGCACCGTGGTCGGACCAGCAGTCATCGGAGACGATGTGGTGATCGAGGACAGCATCATCGGCCCCGAGGTCTCCATCGGGGACCGCTCCCGGATATCCAACGCCGCGGTTGAGCACTCGATCGTCATCGAAGGGGCCGTCGTCAACGGCTGGAAGATTCGATCGTCGATCATCGGTCGGGAGGCGAGCCTCGACGGTCACGCCCCTCCCGAGTTCGTGACGATGATGCTCGGAGAGCGGTCCGAGATCCTGAGGGCGTAACGGGACTCGTCGCGACTCAGCGGCGGAAGGCTCGTCCGGATCACCCCCGCGTCCCGCCGCCAATCCGCCTCGCGGCGAAGGCCATCTACGCATGCAGCCGGGCATGTGGGGAGGATGGACAAATGTTCCGGGTGGGAAACATCATCTCCGACTAAGCCGTTACGATGACGATCCTTCATCCAGTGATATCCAGTGAACTCAAGCCAGCAAAACCCATCCTCCACGTCCGACGGCGCACCTCGTCTGGATACTTCCCCCGTGGTCGTGTCATGGCTCCAACCTCTCGAAGGTCGGAGCTCCCCCACGAAACCCGGGGAGGTTCAAGTCACTCGGAGCCGTGGATCGTGACGGTTAGAACGTTGATTGGCGTTACGGTCCCCCTCGCGGGCCAGCGGTGGGCAATCTCGCGCACCTCCGCAAAGTCTACGAGAGGATAGTGAGGACTCCCGTAGAGGAAGAAGGGCCACTGATGATGGACAAGGATGAGGTCCGGAACTTCCGCGACACCGCCAGCGATGGCTGGCTGACGTAGACATGGGAAATACATCCTCAACTGTTGCGCGATCAACGTTGAACCCCCGCGCTCGCGTGCGAAGACGTCGAGCGACTCGTACGTGAGAACGTAGGGCGCCGAGAACGCCAACCAACCACCCGGGTCTACCGACCCGTCGATAGCGATCAGCCTGATGAACGACACGTGTTCGCCGAGCCACGATCCTTCGACCTCCGAGACTAGCCAACTCGGCTCGTATTGCGGCAGGTCAAGTGGAACAAGCGGACCATAAGATATCTCCGTTCCGCGTCTGGATGCACCTTGGACGAAGAGCATGTTTCCACCAAGCGTCGGAGCGCCAGCAGTTGATATCAGGACATCTTGGGGATCCACGCTGGTAAGGCCGTGCAGTGAGAACCAGGGAGACGCGAACCACCCTGTATCACCGTCCCCGTCGATCCATGAACCCCATGTCATGAGATCAAGGTCAAGCTGAGCGCCCCTGCTCCGCAGATAGACACCGTCCGACTCAAAGGCAAGACTCGTATGCTCGGATACGAGAGAGTCGCCGATCCCATGGTCCAGGAGAGACTCCGTTGCCAAGGGAAGGCCTCGTACTCCCGACTCGACCACAATCTCCTCCGACAAGCCACATGTGGAGGTGAAGGCAGCTCTCAGATTCTGCTTCGCCAAGCTCCAACCGCCGGGAGACATCAACCCGTCGGCGGTCAACACCGAGAGTGGCACGACCACAGCAAGGCTTAGCGAGATCGACAACAACCCAGCGGCCGCTCCATGGAGCCACGGCGTGAACTCGGCGGCAGCTCGTTCGTGCCACAACCGTGCCCTCGCGCGCCGTAACCGAAGGTGTGCAAACAGCTCAGTAGCAAGCCACGCAGCTACCAGAGACCCAAGCCAGAGCAAGGGGTTGGCCAACACAACCACCAGCGCGTTCAGTATGCCTTGGCTGAAGTCAAGATGGCCGAGTGCCAACGAGGTATGCCATCCAAAGCCGCCCGTCCACGCAATGACAGTGAGACCCACCACCCCAATGATGGCGGCCGAAGCGGACTCAAGCGACCTATCGGATCGCCGCACGCCGCGCCATCGCCACCATTCAACAGCTATCGCAGCCGCGGCGTATGGCATCAGGGATCCAAGGTGCCACATCCACTTGCTCGGTGTCCACATAAGGAGTAGAGCTCCGATCATGAGGCTCAAGATCGGGAGATCCGCGACGACATCTCTGCCTCGCCGCCGCTGTCCGAGGAACATGATCACGCCGACCAGCGGAAGGGTAACTGTGAGTCTGCGAGCCGAGTTACCGTAATTGACCAATTCCATGTAGCGACTGGGTTCATGACGCCATCCCTGGGCGTGAGAAGCTTGTGCAGCGGTGCCGTCGACAGCAAGACCAAACCATTCGCGGCCGAGAGGCCCCCATACGAGGAGCAGCAGCAGTGCTGCGCTCACGAGCAGGATCGCTAGGAGCATGAGCGACCTTTGAAGGAGCGAGATGCGTAGCCATCTCACGACCGCCAGGGTCAACGGAATCGCCGGAGCCAGCACTACCAAGCCCGCGGGATGAACGGAGACGGCAAACACCACGGCGATCGCGCCCAAGAGGAGGTATCGACCATGTGGCTTCTGGCCGAATCGAACAGCCGCCCAGAGGGCTACAGCACCGAGGAAGGCAACAGATGGCTCCGGTCGCAGCGTGACGTTCCAACTCATCCATCCCAAGAGGAACCCCCCTGCCGTCATCATGTGGAGCCCCAGCGTCGGTGCACGACCAACGCGAGCAGCGATCCGGACCACGATGGAGCGAGTGAGATGCCACACACCGACTCCCGCGAGGACTGCTGGGAGTCGCAACCAGACTAGGTCTACGCTCACCCACGAGATGATCCGCAGCAGCGTGAGATGGGGAACCCAAAACGGATTGACGAGATTGAAGTTCGCGTAATAGGTGGCGTACGCCCCATCGGGCTGATAGTTTTCAACCGCTGCCAACAGCCAGCCGTCGTCCAAGTAGACCGGCCCGACGATCCACAGCAGTGTGAGGGAACCGTAGACCACCATGTGATCGGCAGATCGCAGCCATCCCACACTGAGGAAGCGGGTTCGTGCCGTGTTCAACTGGCGCACCTCCCTATCCTCCCTCACGCCAAGCCACCAATAGGCAGGGCACTGCGACAAACCCCAAAAACACGGCGGACCCTTGCATTAGCGGCGAACGCTACCGGACCACGCCTGGGGTACCTCGTCACTCGCCACGGCCAGCTGCACCAGGAGATCCCACAAGGACTTCCACTTGCGCTCTGCGAGAACTCGTATGTCGCGGTCTTTGGGCGTCCTTTCCCCAAGTGGTGGTGTTTGTTCGTCTGACGGTTGTGTGACACCGAGAGTCAAACCGATCTTCAACGAGATTCGGAGAGATAGGAGGCGTGCGCTGCCGCGACGCTCCACGGGACAACGCACTTGTGTGTGAACGACCGGCGATGAGCTGGGCCAAGTCCTCCGCCTCTCCTACTTGCCAGCAGGAGAGGTTAGATCACACTCGCTTCGACCTGGGCATGTACCGACGACCAGATCCTCTGGAGAGCCTGAGAAAGCGACGACGTTCCGGTGTATCCCGTAGGGGGGAGGGCTTAGGACCTCGTTGCAACCTCGTCACTCACACCTCGTTGGTGTTCTCTGCAACCCATCGCAGTTTCGTCGTCACCATCCTCGGACTGGCGACGGCACGAAGCGTCGATGTCGTCGCCGACCAGACCGGCTGTCCAACCTACGCGCCCGACCTCGCCAGCGACGCGATGTGGGCTCTCAAGTGCGGCGTATCTGGGTTGCTCCACGTGAACAACACTGGCGCGACCTGCTGGTTCGAGTTCGCTTTCGCGCCGCGTGAGCTGAAGCCGGACTGGCGCACGACCGAATCAGACCGACCACCACCGACCAGTTTCCGACCGCGGCACAGCGACCCCGATACTCAGTCTTGCGTTCCGAACGCACGACCCGCATTGGACTCGACCCGCTTCCTCTCTGGTCTGAGGCGTTTCACCATGCGGTAACCCACCGGGCCTTCGCCGGAGGAGCACCACAGCCTTGATACCGACCGAGTCCGCTGCTCTCGGGCCGAGGGGCGCGAGTATCGACCCGACCACCTCTGGTCACGAGCCGATCAGATGATGCATGAAGGTGCCGGACTCATTCGTGTCCATCTTCCAAGTCAGCTTGTGGATCCAGAAGGCACTGCACAGAGCGGCGAGCCGCTCCTGGAGCAGGTGTGGAGGGAGAGAGCTGAAGTGCGGGGTCGACTCCTACTGCTCACGCAGTTCCTCGTGCAGCACCACCGCCGCCTCGAGCATGAAGTGAAATGTGGAAATAGTGGCTCAGGACACTCTCTCGCGACCAGTACTCGAGCAACGCGTCTTCTCTATGCAGGCTGTAGTATCCCGGCTCAAAGTCGACCAGGCTTGGGGCGAGCCTGCGGGGAGGGAGGACTCCATGGAGGCCAGGTGTCTTGAGCAGCACCTTTGCCGCCGCTTAGGACGGACCGGAGCCGATGCGCCTGGAACTGCCTCGGCTAGCCCAGCGGCGTCAACGCTGCTTGGTCGCCCTACGACCTCAGAATGACCCGCAGTGTTGCCAACCAACCCCAGCGTTGCCGTGCCGGGAACATCCCAATCCCGAGGCGCCGTATTCGGCGCCGTGCCAGGTCTCGACGCCCGTCGAGGATGACGACTCTGCGGAGCGAACACACCTGAGATGCCCATCAAACCCGAAGTCCGGGGTCTGTATGGGGGCGTGACAGCTGTCGTTCTGGCCGCTGCCGCTCTCGTGCTCTCTGCCCTTTCCGCGCTCACAATCCACCCTGTTCGAACCACCTACGTGTGGGGCGTACCCACCGCTCCGGCGAATGTCGGCACTGACTCTCAGGTGATCGAGCATCAAGGCAGCTTCACACCGCTCCTCCTAGCCGCGCACACTCCGGAGAACATCGAGATCACATGGACATGTGATGCGGGGATTGCAGCAACTGGCGGTCACGAGGTAGATGTGTTCGCCACAACAAAGCAGCGCGACACGGCAGGCGCGCTTCTGCTGACCCTTGTCGATGGAGTCTTCGTACTCACTGTGGCCGGAGAAGCACTTGTTGCTCTCCCATATCGAGCATCCCCGACTGACTGCTGGTATCGGTTTCATCTGACATCAGATGGCACCTGGCACGCCTATGAAGGCACGGACCTCTTGCACAGCGGGTCGAACGGTGCGTCTCCCGTGACGACTGGGTTCGCCAGCGATCTCGCCGGCGTGCCCCCTGCAGACGTCGTGGGACAGCTCGAGGTGGCGCTGACCACGCGCCCACACGGCTCCACCGGTTCGTCGACCACAAGGGTCATGCAAGCGTTGGCGTTGCTGCTCGGCGGCCTCGCCGTGGTCTGCCTCCTGAAGGCGTGGCGCTAGGAAGATCTGAGGCACAGGCATTGACCGGGCTACGGAATCTCTTGGTGCGATCGGCAGACCATCTATTGGTGTATCTGATCCTCTCACTCTGATGGATCGTCGTCCCTGTCTTCATCGACGACGGCTGGTTCGCCGCGATGGCCGAGAACTTCCATCTCGATGGCCGGTACGCGTGGTACTACGAGAACTTCAACGACGCCTCACCGCTGATGTACCTGCACCTGGCACTGCTGCGAGCAGTCCCGGCTGTCTCCAACGACCTCATATGGCTCCGGCTCCCGTCGCTCCTGGCGGGACTTGCCGCATGGCACCTGAGTCGGTCGATCGTTGATCGGCTCACGAAGCGCGCGGGCCATTCACCGAACCTGGACCTCCACCTGATCCTCGCTGCTGCATTGTCGCTTGGTTGGATTCAGATGCGACCTTCAGCCACAGCGGCTGTCACCCAGGGAATTACATCGTCGAGCATCTCATCGAGCGTCGTAGTTGCTTCGAACCCGAGCACGTCCTTTGCCTTCCCGGTCGAGGGGATCCGCTTCTGAACGTCGTACTCGAACGGATCATCGCTGATATAGCGAAATGGCTCGTCCGAGCCCTTCATCTTCTTCCAGATGACTTCGGCCAGCTCAAGCACTGTCGTCGAGTGCGGGGTGGAGAGGTTGAAGTCCTCGTTCAGCGCTCGAGGATGCTCCATCGCAATTGCGATGCCCCGTGCCAGGTCTCCTCCGTACGTATAGTGCCGTACCTGGGATCCGTCGCCGAGGATGTGCAGCGGATCCTGCCCACGGACGATCTTCTGGATGAGATCTGGCACCACGTGAGACATGGCGAGCTTGACGTTGCCCGACAAGATCTCGTTGCCGCCCAGGGCCCGGCCCTCACCGATCCCGACGCAGTTGAACGGGCGCACGATGGTGAACGGCAGGCCGTACTGATCGTGGGCGGCGCGAGCGAAGTACTCGACGGCGAGCTTCTGGAAGCCGTAAGAAGACAGCGGGGGCGGTATGAGGAGCTCGTCACCTTCTGCGCTCGGCCAGTGGCTCGTCGACTCGAACACCATCGACGAGCTCATGTAAGTGACTCGCTCAAGATCGCCACGCCGGTGGGCCTCGATGGCCGCGTCGCACGTGGCGGCCATGATGCGCTCGTTGTCGGCCAGCAGGTCGTAGGGGTAGGTGTGGAAGTACGAGATACCACCGATCCGCGCCGCTCCGGCGATCATGAAGCGACATTCATCGAGCGCCGATTCGACGGTTCGCCGGTCCCGCGCATCACCCTCGATGAATCGATAGTCGGGATGACTGTCATACGACCGAACAACCGGCCCGTACTTGGAGTAGTTGTCCAAGCCCACGACCTCATAGCCGCGTTCGAGCAGCTCCTCGACTATGTAGCCGCCGATGAACCCAGCCGATCCCGTGACCAGCACTTTCCCCTTCGACACCACCATCCCTACCCTTCTCCGCCCTGGACCGCTCTTCTGACTCGTGGCCCGAACGCGTGCACATACCAGCGGAGGTATCGAGGCATCCAAGCCCACAGCCGGAAGTTGGACTCTCCGGCCGAGCGATCCTCCCACGACGTCGGGATCTCTGCTATCGGCAGTCGCCAACGTCGGGCCTTGGCGACCAGTTCGAGGCCCATTTCGAAGCCGTGTGTGCTCTCTATCTCGATCTGGTCCAAGTACCAGCGGGCGTAACCCTTGAAGGAGTTCGTGGCGTCCCGAGTCCCCACTCGGGCGAGCCAGTAGAGCGATAAGCCTGCGATCCGGGAGAGTGTTCGCTTCACAAATGGGCCACCCGTTTGGCGTCCGCCGCGCGAGTACCGTGATGCTGCGGCCACAGCGAACCCGCTTCGCACCAGCGACGCAAGAGCGTTGATCTGGCGAGCGTCGTCGCTCCCATCGGCCATGGTGATGACAACTGCATCACCGGCCGCGTTGTCGATTCCGAATCGCAGCGCATTCGCAGGCCCGCGTCCATAGGTGTTCAGCAGCGGCTTCACCCGTGGATCGGCTCGTGCGTAGGCGGCTGCCGGTTCTGCGGTCGAGTCGACCGGGCTGTCGTAGACGACCAGCAGCTCAACGTCGCCGACGACTTGGGACAAGACCCCGTCCAAAGCCAGCTTGATGCTGTCGCCCTCGTTGTACACGGGCATGACGATCGAGGTCAGCATTGGGGTCAAACCAACACGCCATCGCCTGCGACGTTCCACACATCGATAACGCGCTTGTCACCCACCAGCTTCGCATACTCGGCGTGGGGGGCCCCAACCACGATCAGGTCGGCTTGTTCGAGCACCTCTTCGAACGGTACGAGGTCGGGGTCGCTGGTCACGTACGGGTCCGTGCACAACACGCGAGCTGCCTTGAACTCCAGGATTCTCTTGATCTTGTAACTGAGGCTCGAACGCGTGTCGTCCGACTCAGCCTTGAAGGCCATACCGGCGATGCCCACCGTCATGTCTGCCAAATCGAATCGGCGCTCCAGACGAGACACCACATACAGTGGTAGGCCCTCGTTCACGAGCATCGCAGCGTGACCCAGCATGAAGTTGTTGTTGTTGAACGCCGCGAGCTGCATCGTGTCCTTGAAGAGACAGGGCCCCGCGGCGAAACCAGCCCTTGGGAGGTCGGCGGCCCTGGGGTAGTCGAGTGCCAGCGCCGAGCGGATTCGTTCGAAGTCGAGGCCGTAGTCGTTGGCGATCATGTACAGCTGGTTGGCGGTGGCGAACTTGATGTACCTCCATGTGTTCGTGAACAGTTTCGCCAGTTCCGCTTCTTCGGGCTCGAGTCGCACGATCGAATCGGTGAGGTTGCGAAAGATCGTTGCCGCACGTTCGTAGGCTCGTTCAGTGCGGGCACTGACGATCTGCGGGAGCTCATAGAGTTCCGTCATTGCCCGACCCTCTGCTATCCGTTCCGGGCAGAAGGCAACATCGACCTTCAGTCCGAGGCGTGAAAGCAGTTGCTCCACGAGGGCGGTCACTCCGGGATAGATGGTGCTGCGCAAGATCAGGAGTTGGCCGTCTCGCAGGTGGTCGGCCACCGCTGCGATGGCATCGGGCACTGCCTGCGGGTCTGGGTTCAGGTGTTCGTCGACCGGTGTCCCGATCACGACGACCACCGCGTCCGCCTTGCTCAGAGCCCCCGGGTCGGTGGTCGCGCTCAGGACGCCGCTGCGAAGGGCCGCCTCGAGCTTCTCCTCGGCCCCCGGCTCCCAAAAGGGCGTCACCCCGCGTGTAACCGACGCGACCGCTTCGTCGTTGAGGTCGTACAGGATGGTCGTCAACCCGCGATCGGCGAGAGCAATGCCGAGCGGTAGACCGACATGCCCACACCCACCCATGATCACGACGTCCGCGGATGCGGAAGCATCTCGAGCCGACATGCGTACCTGCTTTACGATGAGAAGGAACGGAGGGAGGCGATTCTAGCCTGGGCCGGTCCTCGGAGTGACTCCCCGGCGTTACGTATCGAGCGTCGCACACACGCCAAACGGCGCTTCGGATACGAGGCTGACACGAACGAGGGTCGCACGATCTCCGGCCTGAGCAACCACGAGGTCGACCGGCTGATCAGGCGCGAGCTCCCTCCAGAGTGCCGGCGCGGTGGCAAACCCACCAACCGTGTCGATGAATGCTTCGGCAGTTCCCGGGCCGGACGACGCAAAGGAGATCGCCCCACCGCGGGCTACGGCAAGCACCACGTGGGCCTCCGGGCCGAGCGGCGTCACGACGACGCACCCGTCGACTCGCTCGACCTCGACATCGACCTGCTCGATCAGCATCGCCGACGCCGCTGGCACCCTCCCCGGTTCGGTCCATTGCGCCTTCATCGATGCCGTTGCTACTGCGATCTGTTCCGCGCCGACGGCCCCCCGGTCGGAGTCTCCGAGGCGCAACTGTCCTGAGTCGAGAGCCGCTGCGAGAGACTCAGCGCTCACGTCGGGATTGCGTGGCACCGGCTGAGCCCAAGGGATGAAGCCGGCTGACTCGTCGGACTCAATGGCGAGGATCGCCGCCACCACTCCGTCGCGGGTGGGATCGGTCAGGCCAGTTCGGTTGTGGGCGAACTCGCGCAGCGCTGCCACATGTGCGAGTGCAGCGATGCAAAGGGCGCCGGTGATGATGAAGCGCGCTGCAGGGTGTCGCCAATGACGCCTGAATGTCTGCGAGGAGACCAGGGCGGACCCGAGCCCGACGGTGAGCAAGACCCCACCGACATGGGTGTAGCGCGACGACGCCGCCTGTTCGATGCCGAAGTGCTGCGCTCGTGCGATGCCCGTGCTGACGTACATCGCCGCCGCAGCCGCCAGCGGCATCGACACCGTGATCGGAGGTCGCCAGTGGCCGCCGAACCATGCGACCAGCGCGACGATCACAGCGACCAACGCTGCGAAGCCCACTCCGATGCCAAACCCGATCACCGCATCGAGAGCCGCGGTCAGCCCCGTGCCAACGTATCGCGGCAGGAGAAGGAGTGTTTCCGTGATCGATGGTGATCCGTGTGAACCGGTGATCGCTCCCCGGTAGATCGAGAGCCACGCCACGCCGATGACGGCCGCCGGGCCGACAACGCGCGCCAGCCGCCTCCAGTCTCGCTGGAGCACGAGAGCGACCACCGCACCGGCGAGTCCAGCGAACCCGATCCCGCTGGAGGCGACGCCCAGCACGAGCAACGATGCTGCCAGCCAATCCTCCCGGCGCGACCGGTCACCGAACCCGAGAACGAGGACGACAGCCAAAGCCGTCGCCAACGAGAGGGTGAATCCAATTTGAAACGCCCAAACCAGATTCTCAGCGCCGGCTCCCAGCACGGTGACCCCAAGCGCCACGAGCGCGGCGACGCCAAGGGGAGCGCCCGCCTTGCGAAGGATCACCCCGGCGAGGGTGCCGATCGATGCGTTGATTACGGCGAGGGCCCCCAGGTAGGGGAGGTAGCTGCTCAATGAGACTACCGAGAAGATCGACCGATACACGAGGATGGGAACGATCGACCAGTGCTCATTGTGTGGTCTCATCAGGTCGGCCAGCGAGGTCGCCGAGCGGTCGAGGATGAATGCAAATTCGTCGCCGAAGAACCACAGATTGCGGCCCAAGTAGAGCGTGACCAGACTTCCCACGATCGCTGCGATGGTGATCAGCCGGTAACCTGATCGAGTGCGCGGCAGCCGACCGTCAGGGTCTCCGGGTGAGTCCATGTGCGTTGATGCTACACGGCAGGTTTCGCCAGCCATGGGGCCAACGACCACGGTCACATGGCGCTGAATCTCGCTCTCACCGTCGGCCTCTCCCTGCTGATTCTTGGAGCGGCCGCCCCTTTGGGCCGTCGAGTCACCCCTGATCAGTCCCAGCCGGTGCAACTCGGAGTGGGGATGCTCCTCGCGGTCTCCGCTCTCGCCGCCAGCTCGCTAATAGGGCTGGCTTCCGGCCACCTCCGAATCGCAGCCACGCTCGGAGTGGTCGGGCTGATCGTCGTGGCGGCTATGGGTGCCCGGCGCTCGAGATGGGTGGCGACGTACCGGCCCGCTCTGGCCTCAATTGCCCTAGCCGCGGTGGCGACCCTCACCATGTCGGCACCCTTTCAGCCGGATGGCCAAATCGATCCGGGCACGGTCTTCGAGAGCCGCGTGTCGACCAGACCACCGGACAACCGCCTTCCCTACCGATCGGTGCAATTCATCCTCAATGGACTCGATCCCGTCGAGACGCAGTACTTCATCGACTGGGCGATCACCGATCGAACGCAGTTGGCCTCGGCCGCGGTGGCCACCGTGGTGAGCGCCCTGGGCGTACAGGTCCCACCCGATCAACTGTGGTATCTCCCAGCCGAAGAGATTGAGTGGCGCGCCGTCGACGCCCACGGCTACTGGGCCGTCAGGGCGGCGATGATCGCTCTCAATGCGATGCTGCCGATCGGCATCGCAGCGCTGGGCACCGTCTGGTTCGGTCGCCGAATCGGCGAACTGGCTGCCCTCGTCGGCCTGCTCTCGGTGTTCTCCTTCGTCGAAGCACTGTTCACCTGGCCGAAAACGTTCGGGGCTACCTGCGCCGCCGTCGCAGTAGCGCTCATCGGAGCGAGGCGTGACGTCCTGGGCGGCGTAGGATTGGGTCTCGCCTATCTAGTGCATCCGACTGCGCTTGTGCTGCTTCCGGTGGGCGTGCTCTTCATTGCCGCGCGCACCGACCGAAGGATGCGCTCCCTCGCAGTAGTCCTGGCAAGCGCGGCGCTAGTGGTTCTTCCGTGGATGGCGTGGGTCTCGCTGGTCCTCGAGCGGTCGTCGCGTATGGTGCTCTATCCAATTGGATGGATACTGACGACCCCGGACTCTCTGTCGGACGAGCTTGGGGCCGCCATCCGTCACTTCACTGGCCGGTTTCCGTTCGGGTTTCTCGCCGATCGCTTCACCAGCATTCGCGACTCGCTCGATCCTGTGGGTCTTTTCCAAGCGTTGAACGATCGAGATCGGCTCCGGTTGACCTTGTTCTATGACACGACCCTCATTGGCATGCTCGGTGTTGTCGGCGTCGCCATCATCGGATACGGCTTCGGGATGGTCCGGCGCATGCGAACCTTGCCGGATGTGCGTTGGGCTATTGGTGCCCAGCTCGGGCTGGCCACGCTCTTATGGGGTGTATGGCCGCGGGCGTTGGGACGCGAGTTGTTGCAACCGATGATCCCGGTGCTTGCCATAGCGCTTGCCCTCGGCTTGGTCGCAAACCGCCGCACACCTGTTCTCGCCCTTCCCAAGGCAGTCGAAACTTTCATCGTCCTCAACCTCACGCTGCTCGTGGGCGGCCCGGGGGGACCCGAAACCTTCATCGCCCGCATCTCGGTTGCTGCGTTGATGGCACTCTTGGCTGTGTGGACTCTGCGTGAGGCAAGGGACGGGCGCTCGGCTCTGAGCGATGAGGCGGGAGCGCTGCAACTAGGGTCACCCGAACCGTCGAGTGACCGTTCTTCCGGCGACACTCGCCGGTGATCGAGCCATCCGGGCAGTGACGAGCGCTCACTGACAGCCGCACTGGGGCTTGGGTTCACCCTGGTGTGTCAGCGGCCACTCACACGGGCGCGGCGCAGCTCGCGATCGACGGGAATGTCCACCGTGGCTGAGGCTGAGATGTGGGATGTAATACTGATCGGGGGAGGCGAGCTCGGGTCCCCAATTGAACCGCATACGCGCACTATGTATCCACTCGAGGCCCTGCAGGTCGCCGCGACTCGCCGACTGAACGTGCTTGAGCGGAAATGTCGGGTCATACATCAGTTCCCCGCCAACCCCACTCCGAAGCCTCAGACAGAAGTCGACATCCCAAAAGTCGATTGGCAGATCTCGTCCATGCCCCCAGCCCTTGTCGAAGGCCTGTGAGCACTAGCGTACCGACCGCGGAGGCGCGGCCCCGCCCGGTGCCAGCACACCAGGTCGCGGCTTCGAGCTGGGGCCTGGCCTCGGCAATAAGTGAGGAGGGCTGTGTTGGGTCCCCAGATCATCAAGCTGCCGAAGGTTTCCGATCCCCGGGGCAACCTGACGTACATTCAGAGTGGCGGCCCCGTCCCCTTTGGCGTGCGTCGGGTTTACTACCTGTACGACGTGCCCGGCGGCGAGTCCCGCGGCGGTCACGCACACCTCAGCCTCGAGCAGTTCATCATCGCGGTGTCGGGCAGTTTCGACGTCGTGCTCGATCGAGGAGCCGGGAAGAAGATCTTCCCGCTCAGACGTGCCGACCAAGGGCTATACGTGCCACCGATGTACTGGCGGGAGCTTCAGAACTTCTCCTCGGGCGCGGTGTGCCTCGTTCTGGCATCTGAACCCTACGACGAGTCCGACTACTACCGCGACTACTCGAGCTATCTGGACGCTGTCGCTTCTCGCGAATCATGACCAATGATCTCTCCACAGTCCCATTCCTCGACGTGGGCGCTTCTTATCGAGAACTGAGGGGGGAAATCGATGCTGCGCTCCACCGCGTTTTGGAGAGCGGATGGTTCATCCTCGGACCTGAGGTGGATGCCTTCGAGGATGAGTACGCCGAGTTCGTCGGCGCACGACACTGCGTAGGTGTTGCGAGTGGTCTTGACGCTCTTCGTCTGGCACTGAGTGCCCTCGATGTCGGCCCCGGCGACGAGGTCATCGTGCCTGCCAACACATACATCGCCACATGGTACGCGGTCACCCTTGTGGGCGCAGTGGTGGTCCCGGTGGAACCGGACGATCGAACGTACAACCTGGCGCCGGATGGCATCGAGGCTGCCATCACAGAGCGGACGAAGGTCGTGATACCGGTCCACCTGTACGGGCAACCTGCCGACCTCACGCCGATTCGGGCAATCGCTCGAAGTCACCGGCTGCGGATCATCGAGGACGCCGCCCAAGCTCACGGGGCATCGTACGAAGGGCAAAGAGTCGGCGCAGGCTCTGACATCGTTGCCTGGAGCTTTTATCCGGGAAAGAACCTCGGTGCTTTCGGTGACGGGGGAGCCGTGACGACCGATGATCCTGAGGTGGCCGACCGCGTCGGACGGCTGCGCAACTACGGATCATCCGCGAAGTACGTGAACGAGGAAGTCGGCCTCAACAGCAGACTCGACCCGATGCAGGCTGCCGTATTGCGTGTCAAGCTTCAACACCTCGACGCCTGGAATGATCGGAGAGAGGTCGTGGCGAACCGGTACCTCGCCGAGCTGCCGGAGAGCGTGCTGCGTCTCCCACACACTCACGAACAAGCTCGATCTGTCTGGCATCTGTTCGTGGTCCGCACACCTGAGCGCGCAGCTCTCAAGCGTCATCTCGAGGCTGGCGGCGTGCAGACCGGGATCCACTATCCGATCCCGCCACACCTCCAGCGGGCTTACGAGAGCCTCGGTTTCGGACCAGGATCGTTTCCCATCACAGAAGCCATCCATGCGCAAGCGCTGAGCCTCCCCATGGGGCCGCATCTCTCCGCCGACGACCAGACGCGCGTCGTCCAAGCCATCGCTGAGTGGAAGCACTGAGCCATTGAATTCGATACTGAGGACGACCGCCATCCGGGACGACCGCAATCTCGGCCTCTACGCGAGGCCCAATGCCCACCCCCGCCAGGTGCCCGCGCCCAGCCCCCGCGGCGAGAAACGACAGGCTGAGAATCGCGATGAGGAGCACCGGAACTTGCCAGCGACCCTCTATGGAGAGCCAGCGCCGACGCGGTGTTGTGAAGTCTTAGACGGGCTGTGCTCTCGTGTGCTCACCCAAATGCTCCTCTCCATACGACAAGAGCATGCCGAACCGAGGTCCGCCACCTACCACTCCTGCATACCTGCCCGATGTGCCTACCCGTCGAGCGCGGCCTCGGCCGCCTCTCTCACCAACTCTGGATCCACAGAGAAGGGCGCATGCAGGTAGTCACGCCGATGGGAGAAGTCGGTAGGTTTGTGCGGGCTTCGGCCGGTGACGTATGTGAACCGGTGGCCGGAGAACGCTGCGAGCGTCGCGTGCATGCAGAAGTCGTGCAACTGATCCGAGACGAGCGCAATTGTATGGCCTGCGGGATGAGCGAAGAGTAGATTGGCGAACGCCGCACCGCCGACACCGACGATCACACGTGCCTGATTGAACAGGCTGACCTGCTCGAGCATTGACAATGAAGCCGGGTCGACGGACACGAACCCAGCACCGGCCAATGCCTCGAAGACGGCATCCGAGTTGAGCAGCCCGCGGGCCGACGAATTCCGTTCGAGGAACACGTAGGGGGGCCAATCTCCTGGGGTTGCCCGATCGAGCAGCGCGCCTCGGATCCCACCGAGTAGGTCGACCGAGTATCGGCAGCCCTCGATCCAGGGAATCCGCGTCGTGTCGGGGGCATAGGTGTGCATCGATGGAATGTGCAACCGATCCACGGTGACACGCTGGTCTCGACGGATCGTGATGACGGGGCGACCCAGAGCCACCACGCCCAACGCCTCCCGTGACGCACTTCCGAGCGTGTCGGTGACGATCACAGGAACGCCCCCGAGCTCGGGAATACGTTCCACCAGGCCGAGCCGAGGGAGGTACTCCACGAGGAAGTGAAAGTGGTTGAAGTCCGCCCTGCCGCTGAGCAGGATCCCCTCTTCGATGGTCAGAACATCCTGGTAGCGCGCAAAGAGCAGTGCCTCGTCGGCCCGATGCTCGACTCCCGCAAGATGGTCCTGGTTCCCGGCTACGAACCCGAGAGATGGGCGAGCGGACTCGTCGTAGAGGACCAGGGACTCACCCTGGATCACCGTGGAACCACGCACGATCGTCGCCTTCTCAAGGTGCGACACGCCGAGCGGCGGCACTATGAGCGTGCGACACTGAGTACCCGCCGGCCGGGTACGCCACACTTCCGGCAGAGCGACTTCGACCGTGGTCCCAGACAATACGGGAGTGCTTGACAGGCTCGTGGATTCTCTCACTCCAAGTACTCCTTCAACAGATTTGCCGGGCTCGGGCGACCACCGGCGGCGAAGGCACTTCGCAGCCTTCTCGTCAGCTCCTAGGCCAAAGTACGCCAGCGCTAGATCGAGTTGTGGTGACGTTCTGAGAGAATCTGTCAGCCGAACCAGAGCAGCAGCAAAGTCCACCTCTCCACACGCCAGAGCAGCCTCGAGAGTGAGCCAATCGTCACTCTCGACCGCACTACGGACGAGGCCCGCACGCGACGGCCGGCTCTCGCGAACGAACTTCGGTGTGACGACGACGTAGTCGACGTAGCCGCGGGGGAGCCCGGCGATCGCACCCATTGTCGGGTCGGCGCGGTCGACTCCGCGTTCGCCCAAGGTCGACTGAGCTTCGACAGTGAGCGGGAGCGGGGCGAGTTCCCCGTCCGCGAGTCGAGCAACCACGACGAATTCGTCGAGGATGGCCGGGTCGGGCACACGAGCTGTGAGTCTGTAACCGCAGTGCGCTAGGCGAGGATCCGAGAAGTGGGCGGCGACATCGGGGCGATGGACTCGCGGGCGACGGGTCAACACGGGCACGCCCCCGATGCTGAGGCTCACGTCTGCGGCAGCAACTCCATCCGACACGTTGGCGGCCCAGCCCTCGATGCGGAGGCGCCAATGCCGCACCTTTGAGGTGACCTCAGATGTGCCACGCCAGGCCTTGAGGTAAGCCACGAGCAGACGGGACGCTCCCTCGAGGGCTTCGCGATCATCGGTGGATCGCCACTGTCGGACTAGGCGCGCAATCGCCCTCTCCGCGACGCGCGGGAAGACGACCCATCGCCCGGGAGGGTGCTCGAGGGCCCACTGGATCATCCGAGGGATGACTCCGAAGGCTCCACGACGATGGAACATCACCTATTGCCGTCGGGACACGACGCCGAGAACCCCTTCGCCTTGCCGTTCGGGCGTCTCTGGAGGCATCAGCGGCGACAGCCCGAACACGGTCTCGATGCTTTCGCGTATGGCCACTACACCCATCCGGTTCGACTTGGCTTCGACCGGGTCGGATACCTTTCCCGCGGCAGAAATGCTCCCACCCGGCCCGCATACGCACATCTAGTTCGGTCCTCTCTCCCTGGTATCCCGCACGATCCTTGCGGGGTTCCCGACAACGACCGAGAAGGCGGGGACGTCTGTCGTCACCACCGCACCGGCACCGACGATGGACTCTTCTCCCACCACCAAACCAGCGAGAATGGTCGCGTTGGATCCGATCGAAACACCACGCTCGACGGTGGTGCCCTCCATGATCCAATCTCCTTTGCCCTTTGGGGTTCCGTCTGCGTTCGTGGCCCTAGGAAGTCTGTCGTTGATGAACATGACTCCGTGACCGACGAAGACCTCATCCTCGATCACGACACCCTCGCAGATGAATGAGTGCGATTGGATCCTGCAGCGGCGACCGATGACCGCGCCGGCCTGGATCTCCACGAAGGGGCCGATCATCGACTCATCACCGATCGAGCAGCCGAAGAGGTTTACGAGGTCCGGTTGAGGGATTCGTACACCGACGCCGAACTTCACATCGGAGGTGATCGCCACGTCTGGCTCCCGGGGTGTCGCCAAGGACTCACTGCCGTATCGATGGTAATGGGAGCGCGCCGCGGTCGGGTGGCACCGAATGCAGGGGGACTGCTGTCAAACACCCTCCCGCAAGCCCTGCCGCCCAACCGAAGCGGCGAATGAGCCTCATGTCGAGTCTCGGGCGGGAGTGGCCTCGGGTCGATGCAGGCAGATGTGTCGGTCTCGCCGCGGCGGCGAGACCGGTCCCAGTCACGCCACAAGGTCCTCGATCGGGGATCAGGCATATCAAGGTCACGCGGCCAACCCCGAAAACCCGCCCGCAAAGTGAATCGCCCTGGTTTTCTTGGAGGCTCCCGAGTTTGGAAGGATGGGAGCTATGTCAGAGTCGTATCAGGCGCCGACTCCGACGCCGGCAGCCAGTTCACCTCCATCCGTTGGGGGGAACGACTCGTCGAGCTGGGGGCTGTCCCGTCGATCGGGTCGGTCGGAGACAGCTTCGATGACGCCCTCGCCGAGTCCCAGTTCAGCCTCATCAAGCATGAAGATTCGCACGAAGGCGGAGCATCCCCTGCAAAAGGGACTCACGGTCGACCAGACGCGTGAGGTCACCTCGGCCGACGATGTCATAGACGTCCTGGATTCTCATACCAAACTCCGCGAGCCGTGCCGCCCCATCCTTACCATTGCAAATATCGAGCAGTCGCTCGCAGCCAATCTGATATACCAACGGATCAGGATGGCCTAGGTAGAGCAATGTTATGTCGAGCGTTCGGTCGAAGTGGCCTTCCCGACCTAGTCGCTGTAGCTCTTCGCGAAAGGCTGTCTCGACAACACTGTCGGTGACATCATCGAAGAAGTGCCGGTACACCCACACTCGTTCTGCGTGCATTCTCCGATCGTGGCCCTGGCTGGACAGGCTATTCGACTCCTTGCGGTAACGAATGACCCTCTCGTCGGAGACCGCTACACGGCGACCTCCCGCCCACCGCACCCACAGGTCGAAGTCCTGAAGCTGCAGAAGGCCGGGCTGGAACCCACCGAGCTCTAGGAACGTCTCCCGGAGAAAGGTCGCTGTCGGAGCACACAGAAAGTTCCCGACCTGGAACAACTGACGAAGCAAGTGCCCGGTTCCGACCCGCGCCTGCACGAAGAACTCGGGACAAAGGTCGTCCGACCGAGGCTCACCCTGCTCATCCATGACCAGCGGGAGCCCCATCACGAGCTCTACATCACTACTTTCGAGCGATGCCAGCTGCCGGGCGAGACGATCAGGAAGTGCCTGGTCGTCTCCCGCCAAAACAGCGACCACATCAGTGCCGATCGAGCCCACTCCGGCGTTGAGTGCGCCGCTGGGACCTAGGCGATCAGTCTCGAAGAGTTCGACGCCCTGGTCCGAGAAGCCTCGGACGATGTCCTGACTCCCGTCCCCACTCCCGTCGTCGACAACAACTATCCGATCAGGCTGGCGTGTCTGGCTCAGCACCGACTCGATACAACCGACCAGGTAGCGTGCCCGGTTGTACGAAGAGAGGACGAAACCCGCGGTCGTCATGTAGTGGACGCGGCTTCGATGAAGTCCGATGCCATGGTGACATCGAGCAGGTGGGATTCAGCATGGCTGTCTGACTCGATCGGGGCCAGGGCCAAACGGTCGACGACGAGACCCGTTCCTTCGGCCCTGCCCAACACATCGTCGTGGTTGTGCGCCATGCTGACGAGGCGGCAGCCAGGAGGAGCCAGGAGGACAGTGTGGGGCAGGCCTTCGGCCACCAGGACGGTCGCCGCATCTTCTAGGGCTGAACGCACAACCTGCGCGCCCCACTCGATGTCGACAGCAACGCCCCCCGCCCTGATCACCGCACGACGCAGCAGTGATCTTGACTCCGCATCGAACGGATCGCGCCGGTGCGAGACGAGGACGATCCGCCGATCACGTGGGACGTGATGACGCCAGAGGGCGTTACGGAACTCCGCGAGCGCGCCGGGCGCAGCCCGGGCAATCGTGGTGCGACGCAGTAACTGAAACTCACCGTCGTGAACGCTCGCAATCCGGACCCAGCCGATGACGTCACGAAGCACCTCGAGTATGAATTCCGGGGGCATCAGCGGCAACACGAGAGTCGCGTCCGACCGGCGCGCGCGATACTCCCAGATGGAAGGAATCGCTTCGAGCAACCAGTCGGCCTCCCCGGCCTCGAACGGCAGTTCAGGGACCAGGGTGCCGTCCAGCGGTCTCTGCGAACGATTCACCATCCCGGAAGCAAGAACCCGATCCGGCCTGACAACGGCCGACAACTCGCCGCGCGCGATGTTCGTAGGCATCTCCGGCGGCACTGCACCGAACACAGTCTTCTCGCCCACCACTACGCCAGGCAACCCTCCCACTACCAGGCCTTCTTCAACGGCCTGGTCGCGGCGGTCCACAGGGAAACCGTACGCAACGGCCCTTGGCGCCCACGGGAATCCCCGGTGATCCGAGTGCACATAGGTGAGCGCGAGCAACGCGCCGAGGGGATCCCCGCTGAGCAGCAAGTCAGTTGCAAGCTCAGGAAGTCCCCGTGCGGACGGAGAGACTCCCAACCTTGCTCCGACGGTCAACCAATGAACGAGAGGCGTTAGGGGACTCTCCCTCGCGTCTTCGCAATTCGCCAGATACCAACGACTCGAGAAGTGCGGTGTCGGATCAACAACACCCCCCGTCCGAAGGTAGTGCCTGAGGGGAAGTTCTCCGATAGCGCCCCCACCCGCCTGGAGGACGCTCGTAAGGTAGTGCCGCGGGTCGAACAGGGGATGATGACGGCGAAGCTCGCGGCCTCCGGTGGTCACATAGTGAGTCAGCGGGTCGACACCCGACTCTGCCACGTCGGGCGCATGCATCTGGTAGTAGTCGACACTGAACAACGGATGCGGATCGAATCCTGATCGCCAACCGTCGGCCAAGTACCCGCCCAAGGGGTCTGCAACAGGTCCAGCGCGCTCCTGGTAAAAGGCCGGGTCGAACAACGGGTGTGGTGAGAGACCGAAGGCGGCACCCTGATCGACGTAGTGCGCCAAGGCTTCTTCTCGATCGAGACCCGGAACCTGCCCGACGTAGAAGTCGATGTCGAAGAGGGGATGTGGGTCGACCCCACGCCCCACATCGTGCTTGATGAAGTGCTCTAAGCGGTCATGGGCGCTCATACTCTCTAGACGCGGATCGTCGGCTCCGTAGAAGCCCTCGAACACCCAATCCGGAGTGGACCCGGTCACGTGCCAGGATCCAATGGCTGCCGGAGGCGAACCCCGGAGTCGCCACACGAGTATGCCGCGGGCATCTTGATGGTCCCAAGAAGGCCGCTCGTCCTCATCTCCCTCGCAAAGCGTCGCCGAATCCGAGACACCCTGGTCACGTGATTACCTCCTGGCGCTGGAGCGATGGACCGCGTTGAGTAGTCCAACGGGAGCACCCAACGGCTGTGGCCCAGATGTTAGGGCACGACGCGCGGGCGACACGGCACACCCCGGGGTCCGGCACGGTCGCGCGGAGATCAACGGGACGCTTCGCAGATATCGTCATCCGAAGACCAGCCGATCACGGTGGATCACCACTCCACTCCCGATAAGCCTCCGCGACCTCCAATGGGTCGCTGATCAATTGCGGGTCGCCCGTGGTCGATCCACAGAACACGATCGGCGAGTGCGACTACTTGATCAAGGTTGTGAGACACCAACACCACCGAGAGACGCGTCTCCAGGAGTGAGTCGATTCGGTCCTTCGACCTGGATTGGAACCCCTCGTCGCCGACAGGCAGCACCTCACCGACCCTCGCGCCCGTGGACCACGCCGACACGGGGAACCCCATCCATCCGAGCATTCGCCCGCGCCTTTCCGATCCGATGAGCGAGGGGGGTGCGCACGTTCGCACCCGACGAGCCATGCACTCGGTGCCGAGCGAGGGCATCGGGCACGAGCCCAAACTTGCCGCCGTGCGCCACGATCTGTGACCAGAAGTCCCAATCCTCGCAGTAGATGAAGGCCAGCTCGGGGTCGAACCGGATTCCGAGGTCCCGAACCTTCATGTCGACCAGGGCGCAGGTCGACACGATCGGGTTTTCACGCCGACCCACCCTCTCATCGAACGGCGGCTTCGCCTCGACCCCCTCATAATCGCCGAAGAATTCGGTCCACGTCGCTACCGCCCACAGATCCGGCGCCGCCCGCAGCGCGGTCGCCGTCTTCTCGATGAAGTCGTGAGCTAGGACATCGTCCGCGTCAACGAGCACGAACGAGTCCCCCCGCATGGCGTCGAGCATGGTGTTGCGAGCCACGCAGACGCCGCGGTTGTGCTGGCGCAGGACGCGGATCAGTCCAGGGTGCAACGCCTCCCATCGCTCGAGGCCTGCATCGACCTCAGCCGACAGTGACCCATCGTCGATGAGGAGCACCTCCTCCGCCGGCTGCGTCTGAGCCACGATGGACTCCAGGCACTCGTCGAGGAACCTGACATCCCTGAAGATCGGGACACCGACTGAAACGCGCCGAGCCCTTCCATCCTCGACACCCAGTGGCGCCAGACTCAGCGCCTGGTCGACTCCCGGTCGCGGAGGTCGCGCCGCGGGCTCCCCAATCCGCTCGCCGGACACGATGCCGACCAACTCCTCTTCCGAAGACCACGTCGGCGACTCCGGCCAGTACGAGGCCACCGTCGAACCCTTGTACACGACGACCGGAACCCCGCGGTCCCTGAGTCGTCCGACGCTCGGGGCCGGGAGGCGAAACGGATCGCCCAGCACAACCAAGTCCGGATCAGTCAGCGGTCGCCTACCCGCGTCGACCCTGGTCTCGAACATGTCGAACAGGTGCCCGTTGACCTGTCGGGTCGTATCGGCCCAGATGCGATCTTGGGCGCTCTCCGGCGATACGACCAGTCTGACGTCGGGGACGGAGCCGAGAAGAACGCGCATGATCCTCGCAGTCTGGGCGCGTCGCGACTGATCTTCGGGTAACCAGATCGAGCGCACACTCCGGTGCCCGGGGACGTCCCTCAGCGGTGGCTCAGCGATGTCCACGACCGTCACATCCGCACGAACCCCGGCGGCTTGCAGCAACTCTGCGGCGGCTTTCGACGGGGTAACGACCCATTCGGCGAACCGATACAGAACTATCTCCCAGTCAATCATCGACTCGTCCGCCGGCTCGCCGTCGAGGGTGCCTCCAGTCCACAGACGCTCAAGGGTGCTCGACTCCCCGGCCACCACGACCACGTGTCGGCGTTCCTGCGGAGGACGCATCGCCTGCTCGAGCGCGTAGAGACCTGCAACACCGTCGCGGTCGTCGGCGATGATCAGGTCCCCCGGAGCCGTTCTGGCATCGAGGCTTCTCGCCACCTGCCATCCATCGCGGGCGGCGTCCGGCGTGGCCACGAACTCCCACGGCTCAGCAGCCCGAGCCCGTATCCGCTTGGCGGAGAGACGGATCTCGCTCGCTCCGCTGCCGAAGATGCCGAGCAGCGGAGATCGGCCGAATCGGTGAGTCTGGCCCATGGGTGTGCCTTCCGTGCAGATCTCGGGCGTCGCCTCGGCGGCGGCGTAGTCTACGCGGGTTGGCCTCGAGGACTCCCAAGATCCTAGAAGGAGCCTCACCATCACCGCGGCACCCGTCAACCGTGTGTCTACATTTGTGGCGCAACCGAGGGGGAGGGCGCGCACCGGGAGGAGGATAGCCTCGCGACCCAGAAGGGGCCCAAGGCATCGAGGTGGGTACGATCCTCACCGGTCTGCGTCGACAAGGAGGGGTTAATGCCGCGGGCGCTCATCACAGGGATCACCGGGCAAGATGGGGTCCAGACCCCAGGTTCGCTCAACCGGCCCTTCAAGAGAGACCGTGGCTCGTGAGGTCGGCGAGGGTCTGGGTTCCGGTACTCCTGGCCACATTGCTCACCCTGTCGTTCTTGGCGTCCGCAATCGGGGACGGTTTCCTCGCCGGCATACCCCTCACAGCGTCTACCGACCAGGTCATCGACCGGATCTGTCCGGGTCCGGATGCCTGCTATTACCTGACAGCCGGAGTCGAATTGCTCGACACCGGGAGGATCTCTCCGGCGAACTACTGGATTCTGAACCTGTGGCCGCCCGGTGTGGCTGTTCTCTCGGCGCTCTACGTTGCCGTGGCTCGTTTGGGTATCTGGCTTCCGCTCGCGGCCGGCATGATCAACATCGCGGTGTGGACACTTGTCTTGTCAGCGTGGTACCGATTTCTCCGGCCGAGGGTTGGCCCTGTGGTCTCGCTTGGGGCGGTCCTCCTTGTTGCTGTCGGGCAACCGATGCGCGAGTGGTATTTGGGTGTGGGCCTGTTCTATGTCGAGTCGATCTCTGTCGCGCTGCTCTTGTCCGCGGTGCTTCAAGCGATCCGCGCGTCGTCGGCCCCCACTAGGCGATCGGCGATCGTCCGTGGGTCGGCCTCGGGTGCTCTCTTTGCTGCGGCTGCCTATCTCAGGGCTCCGTATGAGACCGCCGCTTTGGTGCTTACGGCAGCCACCGTTGTGGTGTTTGGTTTTAGGATCGTACAAGCAGTGCGGCTGCGAAGTCGTGGTCAACTGCGCAGGGCACTTCGATCGTCCCTCGTGCTCATTAGTGTCGTCGTTGCATTCCACGCATTCACGATGCCGTGGCGCGTTATAGCCGCGACTGAGGTGCGGCCCGGGAATATCGTGTGGAGCACCGCAGGCTCAGACTTCTGGCCACAACATTGGATTCCGAGCAGTTACCTGGAGGAGAAGGGCCACTACTTCCTTCTCTATGGTCTGATGAACGTTCCATGTCGGCTCGAACCAGCGAAGTGTCTCGATATCTTTATGATCGAGGTCCAGGCGGCACAGCCATACTCGCCTCACGACGGCGAGGGTCTCGAGATGTCTGAGTTCCGCACCGCGTCGCTTCAAGCTCTGTTACACAACCCGGTTGACTGGGTCGCGCTCAAGAGCTTCGGATTCACGCGCTTTTGGTTCGCGTCGGGTCCCGGGTTCGAACTCATCGAAAACGGTCTGTTGCTTACACTCCTGGGGTTAGTCATCTTCTGGCGGCCCAAAGCTCTGGGTGAGGCGGGGTGGCTGATCTTCTTCAGCTTGGCGATCGCCATTGTCGGTTCGTCGTTCTTGGTCCACTTCGAAACCAGATACCTGTATCCATTAAAGTCAATTGCTCCAGTCGTAGGCGCACTACGGATGCCCTGGATTCTGAGCCGATTCCGGCCACATACCGAGCCGATCGACTGAGGGCTATCGGATTGAGTCGGGCGACGCGAAATACTCTGAATACCAGAGGCACGCGGCATCCAGGCCATCGGCGAGTTCAAACTCGGGACTCCAGTTCAGGACGCGACGTGCCTTGCTTGCATCGAGGTACTGATCCTGGAGTTCGGCGCTTGCCCCACCTGCGACCAGGGGTTCGACGTTTTCACCGAACGCCTCGCAGATGGCCCCATACATGCTGCGCACGCTGAGCGGGGTTTCGGTGCTGAAGTTGAATGCCTCTCCTGCGAGATCATGGTTGGCCGTGATCGCTGCGGCTGTCGAGAGGTAGCCGTTGACCACATCGGCGACGTAGATGTAGTCGCGTAGCGGTGTTCCATCTGATCGTAGGACCGGGGACTCCCCAGCAATCAGCGACTTGAAGGTACCGGGTACCAGCCGGCTCCAGTTGCGGTCACCCTCGCCGTAGACATTGCCGCACCTTGTGATTGCAATTGGGGCCCTATAGGTCCGAGCGTACGACTGGGCGATGAGATCCGTACAAGCTTTCGAGGTCTCATATGGCGCACCCGCCTGGACGGGCAGCGATTCGAGATAGGGGAGATGCGCTGTCTCACCGTAGGCTTTGTCGCTGGATGCGACGACGACTGCTGCGGCTGGCGTGATCAGGCGGCATGCATCGAGGAGGTTCCAGGTTCCGAGAACATTCGTACGGTATGTGCTGACGGGATCTCGGAGTGCCGGCCCTACCAGGGTCTGAGCTCCCAGATGGAAGACGATATCGGGCATGAAACCGCCGAGCGCGCGCCTTACGTCGTCGTCGTTCTCGAGGATTCCGGAGTAGACAGTGCACGAGCGGTCGATGCCGGTGCGATAGAACTCAGAGTTGGGATCGATATCTGGAACCAATGCAGCGACCTCGCTACCCAGTGACAACAACTCGCGCGTGAGGTGGTGACCGATCAACCCGGTCGCACCGGTTACCAGGACGCGTTGGGATCCCCACTTCATGGACTTACGCGTATCAGTCACTCCACACCTTCCATGGAGCATCCTCCGAGTCCCAGAGCTCATTGAGTAAAGTTGCCTCTCGATAGGTGTCCATAGGTTGCCAAAAACCGTCGTGGGCAAAGGCTGTTAGCTCGCCATCCGCGGCGAGGCGCTCGAGGGGCTTTCTCTCAAGTACGGAGTCGGGTTCGAGATAGTCGAATACCCTGTGCTCGAAGACGAAGAAGCCGACGTTGATCCAATCGTCCAGCAGCGGCTTCTCCCTGAATCCTGTGACCCGTCGTGTCTTCTCGTCGACCGTCACCAATCCGAACCGGGACGGGGGCCGCACGATTGTGAGAGTCGCGGCTGTACGTTGCTCCTCATGGTGTGCCAAGAGAGCAGCAATATCGACGTTCGCGATGCCATCACCGTATACAACGATGGATCGCCTGTACTTCTCGGCATGGTTGCGCACCCGATGGATTCGTCCACCCGTGGGGGTGAGGTGACCGGTGTCGACAACTGTCACGTCCCAATCGACCTCGGTGTGGTTCCCGTGAAAGTCCACCGTGTGTTGCTGCCCCAAGTGGATGGTGAAGTCGTTGTTACGCGCTTCGTAGTTGAGGAAGTAGTCCTTGATCACCTCCGCCTTGTATCCGACGCAGACTATGAAGTCAGTGATTCCATGATGCGCCAGGCCCTTCATAATGTGCCACATGGCTGGGTGCCCGCCGATGTCCACCATTGGCTTCGGCCGAAATTCGGTTTCCTCGCGCAGCCTCGTCCCGAGACCACCGGCGAGGACTATTGCCACGGTTCTCGCATCCAGGTCCTCGGTCACTGATACTCCTCTGCGGATGGCTTGTTTCGTGCCGTGCTTGAGGCGATCGCGCTGGTGATTCTGCGGTGGATCGCGGTGGAATCCAAGCCATGGGCTCTGCGGAGATAATCTTGTGAGCCGATCGCCTTGAGGCGTGTGTCTTCAAAACCCAGCCGCAGGACGCGCATACACCGATCAGCGTCGGAAAGGCTCTCCAGCACTGCGCTGCCGAGACCCCCCACCCTGGAGTGTTCCTCGACCGTGACGATGAGTTCCGCCGCGGGCAGGGCTTCGTCCCACCACTCGGGGGCCACCGGCAGACTGTGAACGCTCCAGACTGTGCTCAACACACCTTGCTCAGCGAGCGCATCAGCAGCGGTCAGGCACTCAGCTGCGATTGGGCCTGATGCCAGGAGGGCAACTTTGCCCCCAGATCCGCCAATCTCACGCGGCCAGCCAAAGCGAATCATCGAGTGCGGCCGATCGCGGCCAAGGATAGGCTCACCGGACTTCCCGAGCCGCAGATACGAAGGGCGGGGATCCGAAATGAGCATCGCCAACAGCGAGGCGGTCTCGGTTGGATCGCATGGGATCACGGTGCGCAGGCCCGGCAGACAGCGCATGATCCCGATATCCTCCACCGCGAAGTGCGTGTAACCGAGGGCCCCGTATGAGACGCCTCCCCCAACGGCGACGATCGTCACGGGGAGATCGTGGTAGCAAACGTCGTTGCGCACCTGTTCCAGGCACCGCAGGGTCGGGAAGTTGGCGATCGAATAGACAAACGGGAGGTAGCCGGAATCTGCCAGGCCGGCGGCGATGCCCATCATCGACTGCTCCGACACGCCCGCGTTGACAAAGCGATCGGGGAATCGTTGCGCGAAAGGCTCGACGACTCCAAACCCTAAGTCTCCGATGACCAGGAAGATTCGGTCGTCGGCTGCGGCCGCATCGGTCAGTGACTCAATGAACGTCGTTCTCATAGATTCTCGGCGCACACGACGCGGTCCCATGCATCAGCCGGGGTGAGGCGCTCTCCGGTGACCTGCTCAATGGCATCGGCGAGGGGATCACCGGATAACGATCGATAGTGCCACACGACCTGGTCTTCCATGAACGTGACACCTTTGCCCTTGGTGGTTTCGGCGACGATGCAGGTCGGAGCAGTCGTTCTTCCTGCCCGTCGGATCGCCGAAGCGATCTGACTGTGGTCATGGCCATCGATTCGAGAGGTCGACCAGCCGAACGCCTTCCACTTATCTTCGAGGGGTTCGAGCGCAATTGTGTCTTCGGTCGATCCAAGTGATTGGATCCCGTTCCTGTCGATCAGGACGATGACACTCGACAACTGATGGTGGGAAGCGAACAGTGCCGCTTCCCATACCGAGCCCTCGTCCAACTCCCCGTCCGACAGGACGCAGAAGGCTCGTCGATCGCTGCCTTGCCTCTTCGCAGCGAGGGCGGTTCCGACCGCAAACGGCAGGCCGTGGCCCAGGGAACCGGTGGAGAAGTCGACTCCTGGGACCCCACTGCGCGTGACATGACCAGCCAACATCGACCCATCTTTGCAGTACTCCCGCAGTCGCTTGGTCTCGAAGTACCCGGAGATCCCCAGACAGGCAAGGACGGCAGCCGATGCATGTCCTTTGGAGACGACGACCCGATCGCGATCCGGCCAATCGGGACGTGTTGGATCGATCCTCGCTCCGCCTGAGTAGAGCACGGCGAGGATGTCGGCAACGGACATGCTGGATCCCACATGTGCCGCTTGCGCCTCTGCAGTCATCAGCACGATCGCCGTTCTCATGGCTCGCGCCAATTCCTTGGATGACCCTCGTGAGCGAGTCGGCATCGATCTAGCCGGGACTGCCGAGGCTGGCGCGGAGAGCAGTTGCTACCCTCTCCAGATCTGGCCGTCTCAGCCTGACGCCACTGGGTAGGTTGACCGATCTCGCGGCCACTTGCTGGGCGGTCTGGCGTCTGCCCGGCCCGCCGTCATCCCCCGACCAGATCGTGAACGAGCTGATCTGGGGGAAGACGGGCCGCGTGTCTACGCCGTTCTGCCGCATGCGATCGGTGACCACTGCTCGTTGCTCGGTGTCTTCCACAGGCAGAGTCACGCTGGTCATCCAGTGAATGCTGCGGTCAGAATCCATCGGCTCCTGGAACCTCAACCCATCGACATCTGCCAGGAGATCTCGGTAGTAGCGAGCAATCCTTGTCTTGGCGTCGATCTGCTGCTCCGACCTCTCGAGTTGTGCCAACCCCAACGCGGCTGTCGCATTGGGCATCTTGTATTTGACACCGAGCTGTTCAATCCAGAACGTGCCCGGTGTACGCCCGTGGTCCCAAATCTGGCGAGCGGTTGCGTAGAGATCTGCGTCGTTGGTGACTAGCATCCCGCCCTCGCCGGTGACGAGCATCTTGGCTCCCTGGAAGCTGAACGCCCCGAATTCGCCGATTCCGCCAACCGGCGAGCCTTTGTGCAACGCGCCGATCGCCGGTGCCGCGTCCTCGATGATGGCAAGATCATGGCGTCGGGCGACGGCCTGCAGCGCCGTCATGTCGGCCGGAACGCCATAGAGGTGCACGGGTATCATTGCCCTTGTGCGTGGCGTCACTGCCTCCTCGGCCTGTTGTGGATCTAGCGTCCATGTACGGGCGTCTATATCGACGAAGACCGGCGTCGCTCCGACGTACTCAACGGCCGATGCCGTCGCAACCCATGTGACATCCGGAACTAGGACCTCATCGCCCGGCCCCACCCCGAGGGCGAGCAGCGCCAGGTGGAGTGCGCCTGTGCAGCTCGATGTTGCGAGCGCGAACTCCACGCCTACGTAGTCGGCGAACTCCCGTTCGAATCGCGCCAGGTAGTCCGAGTGGTTGGCATTCCACCCGTAGCGGACTGCATCTGAGGTGTACGTCGTCTCTCGGTGGCCGATGGAGGGACCAGCGGTGAGCACCATCTCACCAGCTGTCGGTTGATCGTCCAAGTGCTTTCCCATCGTGATAAATTCATCGGAGACTTGTTCATCGGACGCTGCAGCGACCAGACTCACTCGGCCGTCTCCTTCGTCGCGCCTCGTCAACGGCGTGCGCTCCCACTCTTCGTAGCCGATCTTCTCATAGAACGCCACCGCCTTGGAGTTAGAGGCGAGAACCCTTAGTACGACTCTGAGAGCCCCGAGTTGTTCGTAGGCCCAGTTCTCGAGGGCAAGCGTTGCGGAGGACATCGCCCCCTTGACACCCGGCCTGCCCCTCAGGACGTTGTCCAATTCCACGGTGCAGTCCAAGTCTTCACGCAGCACGAGACCAATGTGGCCGAGTCGTGACGAGGCCGAGTCGGTGATCAAGAACAGGAGACGGTCGGCATTCGCCAGCACGGCCTTCCTGAGCCACGATTCAGTTCCCTCGGCGGTCACTTCGAATCGGGTCGGATACGCATACTGATGGGCGGCACGCCACTGCCCGAATTCCGCCACGAGGTCCCCGGATACGGTGCCTTCGGAAACCGGCAACAGCCGCAGTCCCAACCCCTCGACGACGACTTCGGCGGGAGTGCGGTGGCTGATCTTCATCCATTCGAATTCGCGACGGGCGTACTCGATGAAGTGGTACGGACGAAGTGCGCTGGTTTCCTTGCCGGTACGCTTGCCTTTGAGGGCCATTACGGGGTGCCTCGATCTCGCGGTTGGGGTGTGCCGTAAGGGTAGTGGGAGAGCGGAGCGGTCGCGATTGGATCCGGCGCTGCACGAACCTGGATCAGATGATCGATCCCGTATCCCGGCTAAGTTGGTCGCGGCGTCGGCGAGGGATCCGAAGTGGCACTGATTACCGTCGTGATTCCGATCTACAACGAGGTAGGGACGCTCTCGGAGCTACTGCGCCGTCTGAACCTGGTGAGGGAGGGTCTGAGCGACCACGAGTTGGAGCTCGTGTTCGTCGACAATGCCTCGGACGACGGATCTGGCGAAGAGATCGCGCGCCTGGCCGCCTCCGACCCCTCGATCCGGTACGTGCGATTCAGCCGCAACTTCGGACCATCTGTCGAGGCATCTATGACGGCGGGATTCAGAGTTGCTCGTGGGGATGCGGTAGTCGTGCTCTACAGCGACCTTCAGGATCCACCCGAACTCATCCCTGCGATGGTCGAAGCGTGGGAGCAGGGAGCCGACGTCGCGTATGGCCGCCAGCGAAGGCGCCAAGGGGAGTCGCGCACTCGCCGGACCGCGATCCGTGTGTTCTACCGACTCATGACGCGAACGTCGGATTCACCGATGCATACGGACTCGGGAGATTTCAGGCTGGTGTCCCGGCGGGTCTGTATGGCGCTCCTGGCAATGCCGGAACGTGTGCGCTACACCCGCGGATTGATTTCATGGCTGGGGTTTCGCCAGGTCCCCATCGAATACGACCGCCAACCTCGCACGGCGGGGCGGAGCAAGGCAAATTTCGCCGCGATTTCTCGGACTGCTCTCAACGCGATCACTTCCTTTTCTCTACGTCCCCTGCAACTACTCACAGCGGCCGGATTCGCTATCGCAGCTGCGGCGTCCGTGGGGGCCCTGGCATACTTCGTATTGTTCATCATCGGTCGCACTCTTCCCGGCGTGACAACGCTGGCGCTGCTGTTGTTGTTCTCCATTGGAGTCAACATGGCCGCGGTTGGATTGATTGGAGAGTATGTAGGGCGGATCTACATGGAGGTCAAGGCTCGGCCGCTCTACGTGATCGACGAGGAGTCAAGTCACTACCGAGTTGAATCGGATACCGGCTTGGGCTTCTCTTTCGACCACCTAGGAGATGAACCGCCCGGGGGATTCGAAGAACTCCCGGATTGAATGTGCGGCATAGTCCAGCATCTCGGTCGTGAGGCCAGGAAAGACCCCGATCCAGAACGTCTGCCGCATTACATAGTCAGTGTTCTTGAGACTTCCGACCACCCGAAACTCGACGTCTTCATAGGCCGGCTGCCGGAGGAGATTCCCACCGAAGACGAGTCGCGTCGCAATCTGCCGACTCTCCAGGAATACAAGCAGATCTCGGCGTTCGAATCCCACGCCGGGGTCGACCGACATGGGAAACCCGAACCAGTTCGGTTCGGAGTTCGGTGTTGGGTCGACCAGGTGCAGCCCGGGGATGTCCTCGAGGTTCCTTCGCAGGACTGCCCAGTTCGATTTTCGCCGCTTGATGAACGAGTCGAGCTTGTCGAGCTGGGTGCAGCCGATGGCTGCCTGCATGTCTGTCGCTTTCAGGTTGTAGCCGATGTCGGAGTAGATGTACTTGTGGTCGTAGCCATAGGGGAGGTCTCCGAGTTGCCAATCGAATCTCTTCTTGCACGTGTTGGCCTTGCCCGGTTCGCAATAGCAGTCTCGCCCCCAGTCGCGAAAGGACTCGACGAGCTTCTTGAGTCGCGGCTTGTTCGTGACCACAGCTCCACCCTCGCCTGTTGTGATGTGGTGGGCGGGGTAGAAGCTGAATGTCGCAAGATCGCCGAAGGTGCCGACGTTCTTGCCGCGAAACGTTGCTCCGAGGGCATCGCAGGCATCTTCGATCACCCAGAGGTCGTTCTGCACTGCGAGTTCGGTTACGACGTCGAGATCGAACGGATTCCCGAGCGTGTGCGCCATCATGATCAGTTTCGTCTCTGGACCGACAGCTTCGCGCAGGAGGTCCGGATCCGCGTTCAATGTCGACGGGTCGACGTCGACCACAACGGGCCGAACACCGTGGAGAATCGCAGGGTTGATCGTTGTCGGGAACCCAAGGGCCACAGTCAATACCTCGTCGCCGGGATGAAGGCGTTTCTCCGGGAGCCTCCTGCTGGTCAGTGCAGAGAAGGCGGCGAGGTTGGCCGAAGATCCGCTGTTGACCAAGAGGGCGTGGCGAGTACCGACTCGACTCGCGAGTTTCCTTTCGAAGCTTTTCGCAAATGGGCCTGCGGTCAGCCAGCCGTCGAGGCTCGACTCGACGAGCGCCACGATGTCGTCGGCGTCGAGGACTTTGCCAGAGACAGGGATCGGGGTTTGGCCTGGGATGAAGGGTGTTTGCGCGAACGACTTGCTCGCATGCTCGCGCACGGCGGCGAGGATGGATTCTCGACTCATATTCGCGGCTTGCTGATTGAGGATGGAAGGGTATCGTACTGCTGCCCGCGCTTTCACCCGACGTGGACCGGCGTTGGCGGCAATCTCCAGTCAGGGGCGCTGACCTCCCAGATGCGATCGACGTCGGTGCCGTTCGACGCCGACCAGGCGGTGATGTCCGACGACGTGACAACGTCACCACGTCAACAAGCTGTATTCGCCGGTACCACTTTCGCCTCGGTCCGTTCTAGGGAGGCGGCGGGGCAGCGAGGTGGGTACGATCCTCGCCGGTATGCGTCGATGAGGAGGGTGAATGCCGCGGGCGCTCATCACCGGTATCACAGGACAGGACGGTTCGTACCTCGCCGAGTATCTGCTCGGCCTGGGCTACGAGGTGCATGGGACTATTCGCACCACCACGCACGACCTCGAGGACACCCGTATCGGCCACCTGGTGACCACCGACCCCCCGCAGGTTGAGGTGCACATCACGGACCTCGGCGACTCGCACTCGCTGATGCGACTCATCGACGACACTCGGCCCGCCGAGGTGTACAACCTGGCCGCTCAGTCGCACGTTCGCGCCTCCTTCGATCAACCGGTGCACACCGGGGACGTCACCGGTCTGGGAGCGGTGCGCTTGCTCGAAGCGATCCGCCACGCCGATCCGTCCATCCGGTTCTACCAGGCATCGAGCAGCGAGATGTTCGGCGCCGCTCCGCCCCCGCAGAACGAGGAGACGCCGTTTCACCCTCGCAGCCCGTACGCCGTCGCCAAGGTGTACGCCTATTGGGCCACGATCAATCATCGTGAGTCATACGGTATCCACGCGTCCAACGGGATCCTGTTCAACCACGAGAGTCCCCGGCGCGGGAAGGCGTTCGTCACCCGCAAGATCACGGCAGCGATCCCCCGACTGATGAAGGGGGAGCAGAAGAAGCTGTTGCTCGGCAACCTGGATGCCAAGCGAGATTGGGGTCATGCCCGCGACTACGTCCGTGCCATGCATCTGATGCTGCAGCATGATGAGCCACTCGATCTGGTCATCGGCACGGGTGAAGCGCACTCGGTGCGGGAGTTCCTGGACGCTGCCTTTGCCGTGGTCGACCTCGACTGGACCGATTTCGTGGAGATCGATCCCCGCTTCTACCGGCCCGCCGAGGCGGACTTCCTCCAGGCGGATCCCCTGAGGGCGAAGACGGTTCTGGGATGGTCACCCGAAGTGACCTTCGAGGAGCTGGTTCGCGAGATGGTGCTCGCCGACCTCGCCGCCCATGGCCTCGATGCCTGAGGGGCTCGCCGCCGGAGCCCGCGTCGTCGTCACCGGGGGTCACGGATTCATCGGTCGGTATGTGGTCGCCGCCCTGGCCGCCGACGGATTCAGCACGGTGGCGGTGGCCCACCCGAAGGGTGATCCGGTGGATGTCCCCCACGAGTCGGCGGTCGTCGATCTCACCGATGCCCCTGCGGTCGATGCTCTCTTGGAGGGTGCCGAGGCGGTGGTGCATTTGGCGGCCCGGGCGGGCGGCGTGCAGTTCCAGGCCGAGCGTGCCGCGGAGGTGTTCCGCTCGAACCGGGAGATCACCGACACGGTCGTGTCAGGTGCCCGAAGGGCGGGTGTATCGCGCGTCTTCCTGGCGTCGTCGACGGTCGTGTACCGGTCCGCCCCAGAGCCCCTCACCGAGGATCACCCGCTCCTCAGCCTTGGAGACAATCCTTCGCCGTATGCGTGGTCAAAGATCACCGATGAGGTCGTCGCCTCATGGGTGGATGACGTCGAGGTGGTGGTCGGGCGGTTCGGCAACGTCTACGGACCCGGCGCGCCGTTTGACGCACAGCGATCCACGGTGGTGCACGCGTTGATCGATCGCGCCGCCCGGCTGGAGGCGGGTGAGCCGCTGACCGTGTGGGGCGACGGGTCGGCGGTGCGGTCGTTCGTGTTCGTCGAGGACGTGGCTCGGGCGGTGAGCCTGATCCTCACCGCTGGTGCCGCTGGCACCGCCTACAACGTGGACAGTGGTGAGGCGGTCGCCATTCGGGATCTGGCGGCAGCGGTGGTGGCAGCCGTTGCGCCTGAAGCCAGGATCGTCTTCGATGCCGCCAAACCGTCCGGCCCGTCGTCTCGAGTGGCCTCGATCGACCGACTCCAGGACCTCGGCTTCCAGCCGCGGACGAGTCTGTCCGATGGCGTCGCCCGCACGGTGTCGGCGTATCGGAGCGGGGGCTGATCCCGACGGATCAGGTGGGGGTGGCGCGACCGATCGAGGCGTACGACTGCTATCGAGCGGAGGTCTCGATCACAGCGACACCGCGAAACCCGTGGGTACGCCACTGGGCAGGTATGGCGGCCGTCACGCGGGGGTCTCGCCTGTGAATGCGGCCCAACTGCGAGCGGCCCGGGAATCGGCAGCCTCTATCCACTCCCGGGCCCGCGCGACCACTGAAGGGCCAGCGTCCAAGAGGCGACCCGCCGCGGCAGCGATCGCGGTCGGATCATCGGCCTCCGAAACGGTCACCGTCTCCCATAGGTCGGGGTCGTCCCGGAACAGGTCTGAGGTACGGGACATCAGGCACGGCACACCCGCCAGATACGACTCCATCGGGCTCATCGGGTGGCACTCAGACAGCGACACATACAGGTTGAGATCGACGCTCCCCTGAAGCCGCACGAAGTCGGGCCAGGAGACCTCACCGTGTTCCACGATGTCGAGATCATCCAGATAGCCCACCGCCGGCCGCTCCAGCACGTGCGCCGTGGTCCCTCCCATCAGGGACACCGCGGCCAGCTGGGTCACCACGTTCTTACGCCAGAACGGCGCAGCGAACACGCCGATGTGCTTCCCGGGCCCCAGGTCGAGCGGTTCGAATGCCTCCAAGCGTGGAGCCCGGTTTGGCGTGTGCACGGCGTCGATACCCATGCCCGAGAAGACTTCGGCGACTCCGGCCTTGACGAAACCGACTCGGTCGACGACACCGTCGCGGGCGAGAGCGATGACGCGGTCGACCACAGCTGCCTCCCACGCCTCGGCACCGTGCTGGGCCGGTGAGGAGTGGACAACTGCCAGGGTGCGCAAGCCGGCGGCCTTGGCGCGGGTCAGTAGGAGGTCGGCTCCGGGTGGGAAGCCATGAATCACGATTGCAGCGGCACCGTTGGTTGTGGCGGAGTCGACGATGGCGGCGGCGTGGGCACCAGCGTCCGCCGTTTCGACCAGTGGGTCGCCGAAGGCCTTGGCCGAGGTGCGGACCCCTCGCCAATTGGGATGGCAGACACTCAGTGTCGAGCCGGTCGCCTCGGGCGAAGGAAGCACAAGCGCGGGTTCGGCAGCCCTGCGGCGACCGAGGGCTTTGCGGATCAACGCGAAGCCCTTAGACACCCGAATCAGCCAGTAGCTCAAGGATCGCGTCGACGGTTCTCTTCGAGGCAGTCCCGTCTCCGTAGGGACTCGCGATCGCCCCGAGCTTTTCGTGGAGCGCCGGGAGATCTGCGAGCCACGCCAACGCCGTGGTGCCCATGTCCGGACCGACCTCGACGCGTTCAGCGAACGTACCGATCACCTCCGGGCGTTCGGTGGATCTGCGCACTACGAGAACAGGCCGTTTGAGCACCGAGGCTTCCTCCTGGACCCCGCCGGAGTCGGAAATCATCATTGCTGACTCGGCCGAGAGTCCCAGGAACGCCGGGTAAGGCAGCGGCTCGACAACCCGTAACTGTCCGAGCAGTTTCGATGTCGCGAGGTCGCGACCCGCCCGAGCGGCCGTTCGAGGGTGCAGGGGTAGGACCACCGGCTTTGGGAGGCGGGCTAGCTCGTCGAGGATCGTCCGGAGCGTGTGTAGGTCATCCACGTTCTCAGGTCGGTGGAATGTGCTCAGGATGAACTCGCCTGGCTCGAGGTTGAATTCAGCGAGCAGAGAGCGTCGCACGCTCGCGTCCGGAAGCAGCGAGGTCACGGCTTCGACGACCGTGTTTCCGGTAATGACGATGCGTTCCTCGCTGATCCCCTCTGCAAGCAAGTTCGACCGGCTCGTGGCTGTTGGGGCGCAGAGCAGGTCCGCGAGGTGGTCGGCGATCACCCGGTTGTGTTCTTCGGGCATCCGGCGGTCGAAGCTGCGGAGGCCAGCTTCCACGTGAACCAGCGGAATCCCACGCGCATTGGCTGCGAGAGCGCCAGCAACGGCAGAGTTCGTGTCCCCCTGTACGATCACGGCGGCTGGCTCTGTCTTCAAGAACAGCTCATCTAGAGCCTGCAACGCCGAGCCGATCTGAGCACCCCGCGAACCACCTCCCACGCCGAGTTGGTGGTCGGGTGCTGGAAGCTGGAACGCGTCGAAGAAGTCCGACGAGAGCGAGGCGTCGTAGTGCTGTCCGGTGTGGACGATCGATGTGGCATCTCCCAACAGCCGGATGACATGGCCTAGTTTGATGATCTCGGGTCGGGTGCCCAAGACGACCGCTATCGAGCCTCTTGGTGGGTGCTGTGGGCTCACGGAGCCTCCGGTTGGGGTGCGGGGCGGCAATGGTACGGTGCTTTGCTGACAGAACGCGCCGCTGAACCAGGCGCAGCGTCGTGTATCGTCCCGGCGTGGCGTCAGTTAGGCCTCGCGGTCCTCTTACGCATCGCCGCGGGACCTCCTTCATGGTCGCTGGCGCGCTGATCGGTGCTATCGGCGCCTATGTGGTTCAGGTCCTCGGCGGTAGGGCCCTTGGCCCGACGGGATTCGCCCCGGTATCCGTGATATGGGCGATGCTCTTCATCGGGTTTACCATTTTCATGCTCCCGATCGAGCAGATGGTCATCCGGCGAGTGACCCTCGCCGGCGGGGGTGTCTCTTCGCCCACGGTTCGTGTGGTAGCCATGGTCACCCTCGCTGCAACGGTTCTCGCAGGCGGTCTCGCGGTGGCGGTCCGTCAGTCGCTCTTCGTCGGTGACTGGGGGTACGTGCTCGTCGCTGTGGCACTCTTTCCGGTCTCAGCCGTTCATGTGGTCGGCCGCGGTCTTCTTGCGGGGCGCGAGAGGTATACGGCCTATGGGGCGGTAGTGGCGGGCGACGCGCTCAGCAAAGTCGTTGGGACGGTACTCGTCGTGCTGCTCGGACTGGGCGGTGTCGCGTTGTGCTGGGTGCTGGCGTTGACACCCGTGGTGGTAGTCCTGGCCCGCCCATGGCGAACTCCGCGCGATGCTGTGCCCGCGGGAGCACCGCCCGGGTCGGACCGGCGGTTCCTCGGTGGCTATCTGGTGGGGACCGCAGCGTCGCAAGTTCTCCTCGCGTCCGGTCCGCTCGTTCTCGGCGCCCTGGGTGCCTCGGCTGCCGCCATCAGCGTCTACTTCGTGACCACCACGCTATTCAGAGGCCCGCTGTCCGTTTCGTACAATCTGATGGCGAGGCTCTTGCCATCGGTGACCCGTCGTGCTGCGAGTGAAGGCGATCATCTCCTGAGTACTCTTGTCAGGCGGGCCGCGATCGGCGGTGGGGTCGCGGCTGGCGCAGCAGGAGCCGGAGCGATGCTGGTCGGCCCATGGATAGTGCAGACGCTCTACGGCCAGGAGTTCCGCCCAACCGCGCTGCTTGCTGGTCTAGCCGCAGCAGCGGTCGTCGTCGCCCTCGCCGCGCTCGTCGCGACGCAGGTGCTGGTTGGCCGTGGACATACGGGGCGATTGGCTCTGGCTTGGGTATTCGGACTGATCATGGCAGTGATCACCGTGATCAGTTTGCAGATCGATCCAACGGCCCGGGTCGCGACGGCGCTCCTCGTGGGCGAGACCGCCGCGCTTCTTGGGCTTGTGGTTGCTTCCGGCAGCCCGGCTCGATGAGGCCATATCGGGTGGTTCGCTAGGTCGACGAGTTCTCTGGGGTGCTCCCCAGGACCAAGGCCGAGATCAACGGGACGAGGGCCTCCTGCCATGGCCTCAGGGGAGCCAGTCCAAGGCTGGCGAGCCGCTCCGACCGCATCACCGAGTATCGGGGCCTCACGACGGGACTCGGGAAGTCGGTGGATAGGGCTGGCTGAATCAGGTTCGAGTCCAGGCCGATCAGCCGTGCTGCCTCCAGAGCCAGTTCGTAACGCGTGGCATCTCCGTCGTTCGCCATGTGAAGGATGCCCGTCGCGCCCGCTTCCAAGGCGGCCACCAACCCGATCGCAAGGTCGGAGGCGGACGTCGGGCAGCTTCGCTGGTCGGTGACCGCGCGCATCCCTCCGGCTCGTGCGGCCTTGATCGCGATAGTCAGGAAGGAGTTGTGGGTCGAGGACATGACCCAGGAGGTACGGACGACCAGCGCGTCGCCGTATTCGGTCAGTGCCGCCCTTTCTCCCGCAAGCTTGCTGCGCCCGTAGGCGTTCAGCGGGTTGGGATGTGATGACTCGAGGTAGGGAGTCGCCGTATCACCATCGAACACATAGTCGGTCGAAACCGTCACAAACGGGATCGATTGCCTTGAGGCATAGGCAGACAGGGCCTTGACCGAGTCGGCGTTCACCCGCCATGCCGTCGCCTCGTCATGCTCAGCCTGATCGACGGCGGTGTAGGCACCCGCGTTGATGATCACCGACGGGGAATAGGCGTCGGCGGCTCGGGCGACGGTCTCCGGTCGCGCCAGGTCGAGCTCATCCCTGGTCGGATACACGGCTCGGTCCAGGATCGAGGCAAGGGCCGTGCCGAGCTGTCCTGTGCCACCGGTCACGAGGATCACAGGTGTGTGCTCCGCATTCGCTTGTATCGGCCTCGAATGCTCGGTGGCCCCATGAGGGTCAAGGGTACCGCGCTACATCGAGGGGGCAGGCGGGCGCTCGCCGTGTGCATCGAGTCTTTGGCTCGGGCAGGATACGTCCATGTCGGTCATCACCACCTTCCTGGAGATGCGCTCGCGTCCTTCGCTGTCGGTTCCGCGCCCGTTTCAGTCGGGGATGCTCCTGCGGCTCGATCCTCCGACCGTCGGTTTCTATCGATACCTGTACGAGACGGTCGGATCTCGGTGGGGTTGGAAGGAGCGGGCGGGTCTCGACGATGAGGAGCTGTTGACGGTCATCGCTGATCCCGCCGTGGATGTCTTCGTCTTCTACATGGGCGGTGTGCCCGCCGGCATGTTCGAGTTGGATCGGCGCGTGGAAGGTGAGGTCGAGCTGCGGCACTTCGGACTGGCTCCCGATTTCATCGAGCGAGGCCTGGGCAAGTACCTCCTCGCCTCGGCGGTCGACAGTGCTTGGGATCACGAGCCCGGGCGGGTGTGGGTTCGGTCCACTTCCCTGGAGCATCCGCGCGGGCTGTTGGTCTACCAGTGGGCTGGCTTCGGGCCCTACAACTCGGTCGTGGAGTGACTTAGAGCATCAGCGGAGAGGCAGGCAGGAGCCCCGCGACGCGTCAGCCCTCCCCCTCCGTCAGCGGCCTTTGGCCGCAGTCACCTCCCCCTTCGGGGGAGGTGACTGCACAGAGGGTCCCTCCCATTAATCGGAACCGCCTGCCCTCCCCGCGGTTCCTCCCCCCGTAGGGGGGAGTACCGCCGGGAGCGGAGCGAGCGGCGGGGAGGGGGGAGGGCGAACCCTATTGGAGGCCCCTCGCGACGCGTCAGCCCTCCCCCTCCGTCAGCGGCCTTTGGCCGCTGCCACCTCCCCCGTCGGGGGAGGAGAGTGTGGGGGACGCGTTTGGCCTCCCCCTCCGTCAGCGGCCTTTGGCCGCTGCCACCTCCCCCTTCGGGGGAGGAGAGTGCGGGGGACGCGTCCGAGCGTCAGTCCCACTCGACCAGTTGGCCGAGCGGCAGGAACGAGATCCAGGGACGGCCTGTCGGTACCAGGGCCGGTGTGCCGTCGTCGTTCAACAGCGTGAAGGCATCCTCGGGGAAGGCGCGTCGCCAGGTGCCCTCCCAGGCCCGACCGTCGGCAAAGATCCAGGCCGGCCCCTCGCCGATGGTATCGACCGCGGGGAGGGGGGTGGCTTCGACACCCGGTGGTGGTGTGGCGAGGTAGAAGCGCGACCCGATCACCACGATGACGTCGGCCGCTATCTGACCGCGTTCGCCGTCGGCATCAACCCACTCCTGGGGGGAGCCGCCGAAGCGCCGCCGGTACTCGCCACCCTCGTAGGTCCACTCGACGACGTCACTGACCGACCAGTGGATCAGAATCGTCGCTGCGGTGTCGTTCGGGGTGTGCCAGTCGCCGATCGGGAACCAGGCCTGTGGTGGCTCATCGGGGTATCCGAGTGTGTCGGCGATCTCTCGCAACACCGTCGTATCGCCATACAGGTTGTGAGGAGCCGACCGACTTCCGATCCGGAACGAACCGCCCGATGCCTCGGTGAGCACGCTCACGCCGTGTCCGGCAGCGATCTGTTGGACCCAGGGCTGTCCCCCTGACATCACGATGGTGCCGCCGAGCGCACTGATCAGTTGCGGATCGGTGGGCCGGACCGAACGGATCGGCCCGACGTAGCCGCTGTCGGCGCTGTGGAAGAGCGCGACGAAGCGAGTGAAGCCTCCCTCGACGAGGAGTTCGAGGACCGCATCGGCTTCCTGGAGGCCCGATGGCGGCCGCGCCGACGGGTGATTGTCTACTTTGATCGCCAGGACTCGACGCTCCAGCAGAGTCTCGTCGTCCACCGGAAGGCCGTTGAGTGGGGAGATGGCCTCGGTCCCCGGCGGGCGGGTGGTGGTCGTGGTGGGTGTCGTCGTCGTGGTCGCCTGATCCGCCGCACTGGTGATCGTGGTCGACTGATCGGGTGGCGACGAACAGGCTCCGACGAGGAGACCGACGGTGGTCACAGCGAAAGTGAATCTCCGCATCGGGGCCGAGGCTAGTGGCCGACCCGCCCTTCGACTCCCTCTCAGGCAGCGTTGGGGTCCGCCGATGGCATCGCCGCCTCTTCGGGCTCGTCCTCGAGGTGCGGGGGCCATGCGATCACGAGGTTTGCGCACTCGGAGTCCTCGCGGTGAGACCAGCCGCCTTCGGCGAAGACGATCAGTCGGGCGCAGGTCATGCACACCAGCATTACGCTTCTTCGGTCTCCGCGGGACTCGGGTTGACCAACGGTGACCAATCACTCGAGGTCGCGAAATCCGTTCAAGTGTGGAGTAGTGAGGCCGACAAACGCTGTATGCACAATTTCGAGGTCGGTCTAGATTCGATCGAACCGAGCATCGGGTCGGCTGCAGAACGGGCGGTCCGAGGGACGGCAGCCCCGATGCGTAAGAGGACCGAGACCATGCGTCGACGACTTGCCGTAGCGCTGACGGCGATGGTGACGGCAGTGACGCTGCTGCCAGCCCACACCGCCCTTGCGGTGCCCTCGAGCACGCCCATCACCATCGAAGGTGGCGGCTGGGGTCACGCCATCGGTATGCCCCAGTGGGGTGCGCAGGGGATGGCCGAGCACGGCGGGAACACCTACGACTCGATCCTCTCGTATTGGTACTCCGGCACCGCGCTGAAGCAGGTGACCGAGGTGTCGGCGACCGTGCCCGATCCGCTGCGGATCGGCATCAATTACGTCCTCAGCGGCGGCGAGCTGCAGAAGCGCCCCTTCAGGTGGCTGGACTTCACCGCGGTCAACGGTCCCGTCCAGGTATGCAAGCCGGGACAGGAGGCGGGGGGCGATTGCTTCACGGCCAATCCAGGAGAGAGCTGGCGATATCGCTGGCATCCCGAGGACGGAGGCTTCTGCGCGGTCACCCGGAACTCGGCGGTGATGTACAGCGACGCATCGAACTGCAACATCAGGCTGTTCTGGTCTGACCAGCCCAATACCAGGGTGTCGTTCGCCACCAACCCAGATGTGGCTCGGACCTTTGCCCGTGGGTACATCTCGTTCGTCGGACCGGTCACCGAGCATCGCAACGAGGGCTATCTCGGGTGGACCGGCTTCCACTTCAACGTGGTGCTCTCGCTCGAGGACTACGTCAAGGGCATCGCCGAGGTTCCCCCGAAGTGGCACATGGAGGCCCTCAAGTCACAGGCTGTCGCCGCCCGCACTTTTGGCGCCTGGAAGGCGACCGGCGGTGTGCGCTCCGACTGCTCGTGTCACCTCGTATGGGACACCTGGGATCAGGCCTATCGGGGCTGGCACCACAACTCGGAGGGGGACCCGATCTACGGACAGCGTTGGCGTGATGCCGTGGACAGCACTGCTGGCCAGGTGGTCGTGACGTCACCGTCGAGCACCACGCTGGCGCAGACCTACTACTCGTCGTCCACCGGAGGAGCCACCGAGAACGTTTCCGACGTGTGGGGATCGAACCAGGCCTCCTATCCCTACCTGGTGTCGAAGTCCGACCCATGGAGCTCCCTGTACGCCCCGAGTACGCCGTCGTCGTCAACGTCGATCCGGTGGCGTTTCGACTTCACGGCCGGTCAGATCGTCAGCTTGCTCGAGCCCGTTTTCCCCGGCCTGACCGAGCTGGTGTCGATCACCATCGAGGAGCACAACGCATCGGGGAGCCCCAAGCGGATCCGGGTGACCGGCGTCGCTGGCGGCCAGCTCATCCACAAGGACTTCGTCAGCCGCTCACCGTCGGCAGGCCAGGGGACCATCCCACAGCTGGTGAGCCGGCTCGGCCTGCGGTCCCACTACATCCAGTCCATCTCCGGTGGCAGCGGCCAGGGCGGCGGCGAGCCTGCGGACACCCACGTCGCCACCTCGGTCGGTTACCACGATCCGGCCACGGGGATCTTCTCGCAGCTTGTGCCCGGGGGAGCGGAGAGGACCTTCTACTTCGGCAACCCCGCTGACATCCCGTACACGGGTGACTGGTCGTGCAACGGCGTCGACACGCCAGGGTTGTATCGGGTGAGCGCGGGCTATCTGTTCCTGCGCAACACCAACACCCAGGGGATCGCCGACGTCGAGATCTACTACGGCAACCCGGGTGACGTTCCTCTCGGTGGCGACTGGAACGGCAACGGGTGCGACACCGTTGGTATCTATCGCCCGTCGAACGCGACCTTCTACCTGCGCAACAGCAACACCGCCGGAGTGGCCGATGTCACCATCCCATTTGGCAACGTGGGCGACGTGCCCCTGGTCGGCGACTGGAACGGCAACGGTCTTGACACCGTCGGGGTCTACCGCCCGTCTTCCCGCATGCTCTACCTCAGCAACTCTCCGACGGGTTCGACCGTCGACATCACCTACTCCTACTCGGAAGCTCAGGCGGGTGACCGGGTCATCGTGGGCGACTGGAACGGAAACGGGATCGACACGGTCGGCGTCTACCGGCCGTCGACGGCGACGTTCACCCTCCGCAACGACTACGGGCCGAGTGGCGCCGAGGTCGTGTTCAACTTTGGTCCGCCCAATCGAACGCCGGTGAGTGGAAACTGGGGTTGATGCCCGGTGCCACGCCGGCGACGGTGATCGTCGTCGCCCACAACTCAGCCCACCACATCGGTGAAACGCTCGACGCGCTCCTCTCCGATCCCGAGGGCCCGGCTGAGGTGATCGTCGTCGACAACGGATCCAGCGACACCACGGCCGAGGTGGTGGCACAGCGACCCACGGTGCAGCTGCACGCTCGTCAGACCAACGACGGGTTCGGTGCTGCCGCCAACGCCGGCGTGGAACTGGCGACCCAGACGGTGGTCGCCGTGATCAACGACGACGTGCAGGTCTCGCCGGGCTGGCTCCCTCCCCTGGTCGATGCGCTCGATGCCGACGGGATCGGGGCCGCATCGGCGACGGTCGCGCTCACCGACGACCCCGGCTCGTTCAACACTTCGGGCGGGGCGGTGACCGTTTCCGGGATGGCGTGGATAACCGACCTGGGCCAGCCGATTCCCACCGACGAAGTCGAGTCGGTGCCGATCCCCTTCCCGTCGGGGGCGGCCTTCGCCATGCGGCGGGCGATCTGGGACCGGCTCGGTGGGTTTCGCGAAGACTTCTTTCTCTACCACGAGGACACCGATCTCGGGTGGCGGCTGCGAATGCGCGGTCTCCACAGCGTCCGGGTCCCGGCATCCCGGGTGATGCACCGGTACGAGTTCGCCCGGAACCCGGGCAAGTTGTGGCTGTTGGAGCGCAACCGGCTCCGGATGGTGCTCACCAACTACCGAAGGTCGACGGTGCTCCTCCTGGCCCCGGTGCTCGTGCTGCACGAGCTGGGCACCCTCGTGGTGTCGATTCGCGACCGCTGGTTCCTCGCGAAGATGAGGTCCTGGCGAACGGGCGCCCTCGGCGGTGAGGGCCGTCGTCGCTACCGATCGATCCAGGCCGAGCGCGTGGTCGGGGACGCCGAGATCCTTGCCGAAAGAACCGGCGCCGTGGCGTCGATCCCGATTCCCGAAGTGCGGGTGCCACTGGGAACGGGGATCGTGGATCGTCTCACCCGGGCCTACGTTGGCGTCGTCATCCCACTCGTGCGATTTCTCGATCGGCGACGCGGGCTCTAACCCTCGCGCTGCTCCGCCTCGAGGATCGCCAGTGTCTCCGCCACGTCGCGGACCTGCTCGGTCAACCGCGACACGGCGATCGAGAGGTGGAGGACCAGCCCGAGGAGGAAGAGGGTGGACGCGACGAACAGGGTGGTGGTACCCGATTGGATACCGAGGAACTCGCTGAGCGCGTCCAGCCAGGGACGGACCGCGGCGAGTACGACCACGCCAAAGCCGATACCCAGCCAGAGGAGAGCAAACCGCTCTTTGAGCTTGCCGCGCCGGACCAAGACGACGATGGCGAGAAACACGATCCCGGCGAGGACGAAGACGGCGATCTGAGCGCGTCCGGTCATCGCCGATGACGGATCGGTCGGATCGACAGGACCAGGAGCAGCCTGAGTAAATGCCCGAATGCTCGCGCTCCTGATGTGGCTGCTCCGTCGCGCCGCTGGGCCATCGTTACCGGGACCTGTGCCACCGTTGCTCCGAGTTCGTGCGCGATCACGATGGCCTCGACGGTATCACCCAGGTAGTCGGCCGGATAGTCCTCGGCGAAATGCCCCAGCAACGGTTCGGTGATCGCCCGGAACCCGGAGGTGACGTCGTCGAGAGGCACGCCGACCCGGCGCGATACCAATCGGGCGAGGGTTCGCATCACCAGTCGGCGTGATCTGCCGACCTCGTAGCCGGCCGCGAACCGAGAACCGATCACCAGGTGAGCTCCGGCATCGGCGGCGGCGAGCAGGTCGGGGATCGACCCGGGGTGGTGCTGGAGGTCGGCGTCGACTTGAACCGCCCGGCGATATCCGTTGCGGACGGCGTAGCGGAAGCCGGCTCGGAGGGCTGCGCCGACACCCAGATTGACCGGGAGGCGCACCACGACGGCGCCCGCGGCCCTAGCAACGGCGGCGGTGTCGTCGGTGGAGCCGTCGTCGACGACGACACAGTCCAGCCCGATCTCGGCGACGGCCCGGACCACCTCACCGACGGTGCTCTGCTCGTTGAAGGCGGGGATCACCACTAGGGTCATGGCCGTCACTCTCTCGACGGGCTCAGCGTACGGTGAGCCGATGCCAGGGCGGCGGCGAACCACCAGGTGGGTTCGAAGAGCACGGTCTGCGTGATCGACGCCGACAGCGTCGTGGCCAATGCGAGGACCCCGAGTCGGCCCACCCCGCCGCGGACGACCGTACGGAACAGCGCGACGAAGCCGGCCAGGCCGACGACGCCGGTCTCGCCGAGGAGCTGGAGGGCGAGATTGTGGGGTTCCTGCACACCAGCAGCCCAGCCGGTGCCGAGTCCTGCCCCGCGGAGCGGATCGTCCAGGAAGAAGCGCCAGTAGATGGGCCACACGACGCTGCGATGGTCGGCTCCGGGGTAGGCCTCACCCTCACTCGGGCCGAATGAGGCGCCCTGACCGAGCCGAAACGAGAAGGCCTCACCCAGGTCGCCGGCGACGCCGGCGCGATCGACGGCGAGTGTCACTGCCAGCAGGACCCCGCTGGCCAGGGCCGCGACCGACAGGAAACGGACGACCTGCGCCGTGGCCGTCCCTTCGCGCACGGCAAACCACGTTGCGAGAAGCATGCCGACGCCGAGGCCGAGCAGGCCGGTTCTGCTCAGCGTCATCAGGACCCCGTAGGCGAGGCTCCCGACGACGGTGGCATCCACCCACATTCGCCCCGAGCCGAGGCGCCGGGTCCAGGCGACGACGGCGAGAACGGCCCACAGGTTCATCCATGCGGCGGCGTAGCCCGGATCCGTGTGCCAGTTGGTGAGGGCGAGGAATCCGTTGTCGAGGTAGGCGGCTTGGACGACGCGGGCGACTCCGGGCAGCTCGTCGAGGGCCGCGGCCGCCGACGATCCGAAGGCACCGACGGCGACTAGAGAGATGATCAGCGCGGTCGCTCCCATGGCGGCACCCGACCGGAAGACGATCCGCAGGACGGCGTCCGTCGTCCCGGGGCGATTGGTCAGCTCCAGGTGGAGGCTGAGCAGCAGCGCTCCGCCTGCGGCAGCCGCGAACCAGAGTCCGGTGAATCTGGTCATGTGAGGCGTGGGACCCGACGCCGCCAGGCCGGCCAGGAACAGCCCGACCCCTATCGACAGCCCGCGGTGCCACGGCCACACCCGGCGCCGCAGGCCGTCCCACGCCTGGATGGCGGTCAGGCCGATGAGGAGCAGGAGCCATGGCTTCCACGCCACCCACGCATCGACGAACACCGTGTGCAGCGGTAGCAGCGCGACGAGGGCCAGCAGGAGGCGCCGTCGGAGAGTTGGGGCGATGGTTGCTGGGAGCGTCGACATGGGCGACAGCGAATCTAATCCCTTGCCGCTTCGGCTCCTCAGGTCGCCGTGCGCCGCGACGGTAACCTGCGCCGGTGCCGGACGCCCTCCCCTCGGTCACTGTCGTCATTCCCGTGCTCGACGAGGCCGCGACCATCGACGCCTGCCTGCAGTCGGTAGCCGACCAGGACTACAAGGGTGAGTGGGGTGTGGTGATCGCCGATGGTGGCTCTACCGACGGCACGCTCGATCGTCTCGATCGGTGGGAGACCAGCGATGGGTGGTGGCGGGTGATACACAACCCGCTTCGCCGGCAATCCCCGGGTATGAACCTGGCTGTTGTCGCCGCCGTCGGCGAGGTGATCGTCCGGATGGACGCCCACAGCACCTACGACCGTGACTACGTCACCCGATCGGTTGGCGCGCTGCTCGAAACCGACGCGGTCGCGGTAGGAGGCCCGATCAGGCCGCGTGCCGCTGGCGGGTTCGCCCGAGCCGTGGCGGCGGCGATGCGCATCCCGCTGATGACGGGGACCGGCCGGTTCCATCGCGAGGATCACCGGGGGTTCGTGGACACCGTCTATCTCGGGGCGTTTCGCCGTGGCGACTTCCTCGAGATCGGTGGGCTGCGGTCCTTCCCGTCCGGTGCCGGCGAGGATGCCGACCTGTACTGGCGGTGGCGGCGCGCCGGTCGCACGGTGTGGATGGACCCCACCATCCGCAGCGAGTACCGACCGCGCCGATCGCCGCGGGCGCTGTTCCGTCAGTACTTCAGATATGGCCAGGCCAAGGCGGAGATGCTCTGGGCCAACGGGGTATGGCCGTCGAGCCGACCGTTGGCACCTGCGCTCCTGGTAGCCGGTCTGCTGGCAGTTGGGGTGTACTGGGCGGCGGTAGGTGCATACTGGCCGATGGCGGTGCTGCTCGGCGTGTGGGTCGTTGCGCTCCTGGCCTCGGCGGCACTCGCCGGTTGGCCCGGACCGCGACTTCTCGTCGAACTCGCCGGAGGGGTCATGCACCTGTCGTATGGGCTCGGGCTGTGGTGGGGCGTCGTCCGTGGCCCGTGGCCTGTCCGTAGCCGTCTCCGGGCGGTTCAGCCGCCCTGGTGAGGGGTGTGGTACCAGCCTCGGGTGAGTCGACTGGCGATCCGAACCGGTATCCACAACGCGGCGAGGAGGAGGAGGAGCGGATAGGCCGCCAGGTAGCGGGGCGCCACTCCTTCCCTGGCCAGGAAGGCGAGCGGCATGAGGAACTGGGTGGAGGCGGCAGCCGCCCAGAGGCCCGGGGGTAGGAGAACGTCGCTGGCCACGGTCGCAGCCAGTACGGCGAGGATCCCCGATAGCAGCGCGACGAACGATCTGCCCGGCTGGACGAGCCGGAGTGCGAGGTCGGCGAGCCCCCCGTCGCTGCGTCGGAGCGCGGCACCGAGGAGCGGCAAGGCGTGGCGGCGGGCCACCCCTCGACGACCTGCGGTCCACCGAGCCCGCTGGCGGATGACAACGCCCACCGTGGTCGGCTTCTCGTCGCCGATCCTCACGTCGTGGATCCATCGCACCGGGATTCCCGCGCGGGCGAGGCGTGCGCCGAGGTCGGCGTCTTCGGTGAGGGAGTCGCCAAAGCCTCCCGCCCGTTCCAGAGCCTCGCGAGTCAGGCACATCCCGGTTCCGCCGAGATCGGCGGGCCAGCCCAGCCGCGTACGCGCCAGCTGAACCATCCGATTCCCGGCCCAGTACGACAGGGCGCTGGCCGTCGTCAGGGGCGATGCGCCGGGGTTGGCGACGTCGAGATATGCCTGGAGGGCGTGTCCGCCGGCGGCGAGCTCGTCGGCGAACCTGGCGAGCAGGTCTGTGGGGATCCGGTTGTCGGCATCGATGACCACCAGCGCCTCGTCCTCGTCCAGGGGATGGGTTTCGAGATGCTCTCGAAGCACCGCTCCCTTGCCACTGGGACCGGTCTGGCGTTCAGACACGCGGGCACCCCGCGAGCGTGCGATCGTCGCGGTGTCGTCGGTGCATCGGTCGGCCAACACCCAGACGGTGAGCAGAGCGGCGTCGTAGTCGAGTCGGGCGAGGTCGTCGAGGAGCGTGCCGATCACCGCAGCCTCGTCGTGGGCGGCGACGACGACGCGGAACCGCTGGCGTCTCGATGACCGCGGAGCTCGCTGCGGCGTTGGCCAGCCCGGGAGTGCGGTGATCGCGTTGTATGCGACGAGTGCCAGCAGGCCGATTTCACCCGCTCGGAGGATGGTGGGGAGCATCGCTCGGCAGGCTACCCCTGAGGTGGAGAACCGTTGGGTCGGTCAGCCGACGACGGTGGCGTACTCGCCCACCCACCACGAGACGTCGGCCGGCCCCTGGCTGTTGTCGAGCCGCAGGTAGATCATCTTGGTGGAGGGTCGGTAGACGCCGACGGTGTCCGTGCCGTCGCCGTTCCAGTCCCCGACGAAGATCTTGTCGCCCGCGTTACCGAAGATGAACTGGATGTCGGCGTTGCCCTTGCTGTGGGTATTGCGGTAGTAGACGAGGCCGGTGGACTCGCGGTACAGGCCGACCGTGTCGATGCCGTCGCCGTCGAAGTCGCCGACGAACGGCGTATCGCCCGGGTCACCGAACGCGTAGGCGACATCTGCAATGCCCAACCCGCGGTCGTCCTCGCCGAGCTTGTTGATGACGTAGAACGTCTGGTTGGACGGTCGATAGATCGACACGGTGTCGCAGCCGTCGTCGTTGAAGTCGCCGACGATCGGAATATCGTCGGGGTTGCCGAAGTAGAAGCTGACATCGGCATTGCCCTGAGTGTTCGAGTCACGCAGGTATACGTATCCGTTCGACTGCCGGTACTGGCCCGGGGTCTTGGTGCCGTCACAGTTCCAGTCGCCGAAGACCTGATAGTCGCCCGGGTTCCCGAAGTAGAACAGATCGCTGACCGTGGACTGGTCCACCAGGGACGCGATTCGCCACTGACCCGAGCCGGTCGTCATGGCGAGACCGGAGCAGTCCTCACCGGTGCACGGATAGACCGACGGCCTCGCCGGACCCGGCTGCACCGGGTTCATGAGGCTGTTGTATGGGTTGACCAGCACTCCGTGCGGGTCGTGCAACTCGAAATGCAGATGTGGGGAGCTGCAGTGGGCGTTGCCGGAGCTCCCCACCCAGCCGATGAGCTGACCGGCGTCGACGTACGAGCCCACTTCGAGCCCGTCGGCGATCCCCCAGCCGAGTCCGTCGCCCTGGCTCGAGTCGGGCAGGCACAGCGGAGAGTCGAGGGAGTCGCGGTTCAGGTGCCAGTACCAGCTCTGCCATCCGTCGTCGTGTTGCAGGACGATCGTGCAGCAGTTGCCGGGCAGTTCGCTGTTACGCCGGGTGCCGTTGATGCGCACGATCGTGCCGGCGGCGACCGCATGTACCGGGGTGCCCCTGGAAGTCATGATGTCGATGGCGTGGTGCGTGGTGTTGTTGGCACGCCAGGCGTTGAAGTTGTCGGCGAAGTTCAGATTGCCCTCGAGCGGGAAGACCAGCGGGTAGTCGACCATCTCACCGTACTCGTGGTCGGGTCCACTCTTGAAGTCGGTGCCCTGGGGATGGTGGGCGGTAGCGGTCGGCCAGTCGGCGACCAGGAAGGTGCTGGTGACAGCGGCGGCGATGAGGAATGTTCTGAGAAATCGGAGGGTTGGCGTCATACCTGGTTCGTATCGGCGCGGTGACCGCAATTCTTGAACCGATGGTGAGAGGGCCGATTCGTCGCTGGGGACCACCTGGTAGCGCATCCGGGCGACCCTATGGGTGACCCTCGGTCAGCGGTAAGCCCAGTGATTGTCGGAGGGGTCCGTGGTCGGGCTCCATGTTCGCCGATGCCGACTGTGAGCACCGAAAACGCCAAGAGAGCTGCGACAGCGGTCGGCGAACGGCGGTGTGGCAGCGGGCATCGGCGCCGACACTAGACCCTGGCGCCGTTTACGAGTCCAACAGCTGCGCGGCGTCTGGATACTCCCGGAAGAGAGTGTCCCGGAAGGCTTCCGTGGGCCGCAGAACCGACTCTCCGTCGGGAGACAAGAACCCGACGGTCGGTATGACGATGCGCACGATCCGCGAGGTGTCGATTCCTCGCAGGCGCCAGGCGAGTTCCACCGCCCCGTTGATGCCGAGGCCGTCGTCGATCAGGAATGCTCCAGCGAGGTCGTCGACCATGCCGGACAGATCGGCGACGCTGTTGAACCCACTCAGGCGAGCCAGCGCCTGGATCACCAGGTCCTGCTGGCGTTGGTTGCGGGTGAGATCGTCGACCGCCATCCGACGCCACACGCCGTCGACGAACTCCTGCGTGTTTCGTGAACGGACCCATGCGAGGCTCTGCGTACCATCGGCCAGGGTGCACCCGGCAGGGAGGTCCAGTTCGGCGCGGGTATCGCGAACCGCGTTCTCCACACAGATCTCGACGCCTCCCACACGGTCGACGACGGCGGTGAAACCGTCGAAGCCGAGTACGGCAAAGTGGTCGATCCCGATCCCGGTGAAGTCCTCGACGGCGATGGCGAGCTGTTCGGGTCCAGGAGCGGTGTCGCCACAACCGTTGAGATTGGCGTTGACGCGGCTCCTGCCGCCGGTGCAGGGATTCGTTATCCAGAGGTCACGCGGGATGGAGAACAACAGGGGATCCGCGTCGGGTGTGATCACGAAGACGATGATGACATCGGCGCGGCGGCTGAGATCGGTCTCGTGTCGCTCGTCGCTCCCGACGATGAGAAAGGCGATGGATTCGTCGAATCTCGTCGGTGGTGGGACGGTGTCCGCGACTGTGTCCGACGAAGCACCCGGGACCGGTAGTCGCTGTCTGTCGAGTGCCTCGCGGACCTCCTCGGTGTCGAATGAGAGCCGTTCGACTTTGTTCCACGAGTCCCAGATCCGATAGGACACCCAGCCGAGGGTGGCGAGCACGACCACGGACACGACGACCGCCATGCGTCGTGCTACACCGTTGGAGGATCCTGTCGGACTCATGAATTCCCGAATGTAACGGGTCGCCGGGCGTAGATCTCAACCGCCGATGCCTGCTCTAGACCGCCTCCCTACACTCGGTCGCCATGACCGAAACGCGTCCGACCGTGGCCATCGTGGGGGCAGGAGCGATGGGGGAGGCGCTCGCCCACGGCTTGCTCGGTGGGGGTTGGGAAGCCGGTGAGGTCGTGCTCGTCGCCCGCCGGGAGCAGCGCGCCGCCGAGGTCTCAAAGGCGACCGGCCTCGACTGTGGGCTCGACGTGGGTGCCGCGGTCGTTGGGCGCGATGTCGTGGTGGTGGCGGTCAAGCCCGACGACGTGCCCGCGGTACTCCCAGCGTTGAGCGGCGCCGTCCACCCAGGAGGCATCGTCGTGTCACTCGCCGCCGGGGTGCCGACCACCGTGTATGAAGCGGTCCTTCCCGGGGTCGCCGTGGTCAGGGCGATGCCGAACACCCCGGCTCGGATCGCCGAAGGGGTAACCGCGGTCGCCGCCGGTCGATCGGCCGACGAGGCCGCCCTCGGCGTGGCCACCCGGGTTCTCGGTGCCGTGGGTCGCACCATCGTGCTCGACGAGCACTTGATGGACGCGGTGACCGCCGTGTCGGGCACCGGACCGGCCTACGTCTTCCTCCTCGCTGAGGCGCTGGTCGACGCCGCCATCCGCGAGGGCATTCCCGCCTACGCCGCCGAGATGCTCGTCGAGCAGACCGTCCGCGGTGCCGGGATGCTGTTGTCGTCGGTGGATCTCACGCCGGAGCGGCTGCGTGCTCAGGTGACTTCGCCGGGTGGCACCACGGCCGCGGCGGTCCACCTGCTCGAGGAGCGAGGGTTCCGGGCGCTGGTCGAGGACGCCGTCCGGGTGGCGGCGCTGCGGGCGAAGGAGATGGGATCGCGGGTGAGCGGGTCCGATTCGTGAAGGCGTTGATCGTTCGGGTGGTGCTGGCGGTCACCTCGTGGCGGGCGGTGCGGTGGCTCTTCACCCGTACCCGCATCGGGCGGCGCGTCGCCCTGCGGTTCGTCGCCGGTGAGGCGCTCGACGACGCCGCCCGGGTGGCCAAGGAGCTCAACGATGCCGGCATGTCGGTGTCGCTCGACCATCTCGGCGAGCACGTCACCGATGCCGCCTCGGCGACCGCGGCGCGGGATGCCTACCTCGCTTGCCTCGACCGGATCGCCGCCGATGGGCTCGACGCCAACATCTCGGTGAAGCTCACGCAACTCGGATTGGGTCTGAACGAGTCGCGGTGCACCGACAACCTGCAGGCGCTCGCCCGCCGTGCCGCCGAGCTGGGGCTCACCGTCACCATCGACATGGAGGAGAGTGCCTACACCGGCGCCGCGCTGCGCCTCTACGAGACGGTGCAGCGGGTTCACGGCAATCTGGGCGTGGCCATCCAGGCGTACCTGCACCGGACACCCGCCGACCTCGATCACGTCATTCCGCTCGGCGGTCACGTCCGGCTGTGCAAGGGGGCCTACGACGAGGGCGTGGCCGTCGCCCTCCATTCGCGGGTGGACATCGACTCCGCGTACGACCGCCTGCTGGGCAGGCTCATGGAGTCGTCGCCGACCATGCCGGCGGTCGCCACTCATGACGGCGCCCGTATCAGCCGCGCCCTCGACCTGGCGGTGATGCGCACCGGCCCATGGGAGTTCCAGATGCTCTACGGGGTGCGAACGAAGCTGCAGCAGGAACTGGTGGAGGCCGGGCATCCCATGCGGGTCTACTTGCCCTACGGCGACTCCTGGTACCCGTATCTGACCCGCCGCCTGGCGGAGCGCCCCGCCAACCTGTGGTTCTTCATTCGGGCGCTGTTCGGTCGTTGAGAGCACTTGACAGTGCATACAAGTATGGCGTATATGTATGCCATGCGCACGACACTGATCATTGACGAGGCCCAGATCGAGGAAGCCCAGCGACTCTCGGGGATCCGCGGCAAGTCGGCTGTGGTTCGGGCCGGTTTGGACGCGCTCATCGCCCGCGAGGCATCGCGACGCCTCGCCGCGCTTGGAGGGTCGGACCCGGCGGCGACCGCAGGCCGCCGCCGGCGAGTTGAATGAGCCGTCCGGTCCTCGTCGACACATCGATGTGGATAGATCATCTCCGGGGGGAGGGCGGACTCGAAGACCTACTTCACGACGGCGCCGTGCTCACGCATCCCTTCGTGGTGGGCGAGCTGGCGTGCGGCTCCCTGGCGGAGAGGGCGGAAGTCCTCGGGCTGCTCTCGCGACTCCCCGCCGTCGAGGTCGTGTCTCACGATGAGGTCATGACGACGGTCGAGACCCACCGGCTCTGGGGAGGTGGCCTGGGGTGGGTCGATGCGCACCTGCTCGCTGCGGCGCTGCTTGCTGGCTGCCCGCTGCTCACCCGCGACCGGCCACTCCGAGACGCGGCAGGGCGTCTCGGCCTCCCAGTCGTCTCCTGAACACGCAACTGCATCATCTATCCTCGCGCCGATGAAGCGTCTCGCCCTTGGCTTCGCCGCCCTCAGCCTGCTTGTGTTCGCTCCCGCGCTGGCCGCTCCGACGGTCGACGAGGTCGCCGACGCCGTCCGAAACACCGGTTTCTTCATCGACGAGGGGCTCCCGGCGACCGCGGCGTCCATCTCGGGGTCGGTGTCGCGGGCGCGCAACGCCGGTTTTCGCTTCTCCGCGGTGCTGCTGTTCGACGACCCTGCCGGCGGGGCCGTCACCTTTGGGGATGCGTTGCTGGTCCGTACCGGTGGCCCGGCGACGGTCCTCGTGCTGTCTGAGACGCAGCAAGGGCTTTCGACCGATGAGGAGTTCGAACAGGACACTCTCGCGGGCGCCCTCGCTTACGCCGAGGACCGCTCGTCGGACGACGAGGGCTATGTGTCGGCGGTGGTCGATTACCTGATCGACCCGTCGATCGGATCGAGTGGCGGCGGTGGGTTCATCCTGCTCCTCGTCCTCGCCGCGGTCGTGTTGCTCGTCATCTGGGGTATCCGCCGGGCCTCGCGGGCCAACACCCGCAAGCGGGATCAGCTCCTCGAGGAAGCCCGTGGCGAGCTGCGGGCCCAGATCAGCGCCGTCGCCGACACGATGCTGGAGATCGCCGACATCGTCTCGGCGACCGCCACCAGCAAGGACGACACGTACCTGCGCCAGGCGAGTGCCACCTTCACCGAGGTCGAAGAGGCGTACCGGGAGGTCACCGATCTGCGTGATCTCGAAGTTCTCTCCGATCGGTTGGATGGGGCGCGTTGGGAGTTGGATGCAGCCAAGGCGATCGCCTTCGACAAGCCGGTGCCGCCCAAGCCGAAACCGACCGAGCGGCCGGTGTGCTTCTTCGACCCCACCCACCACGACGCCAGCGAGACCGCCGAGATCCAGACGGCCACGGGCAAGCGGACCGTCCGCGTGTGCAAGGCAGACGCCGACCTCTTGAAGCGTGGCCAGACGCCCGAGCCGCGGATGGTCAACGTGGGCGGGCGTCCGGTGCCGGCGCCGTCGGCCCCCAAGTCGCACGGGGGCAGCGGGTTCGACGGACTCGATCTGTTCACCATCCTCACCAGCGGCGCCGCCACCGGCGCCTCGTACAACTGGGGCAGGCAGCGTGTCCGTGCCCAGCGGAACACGTGGTCCTCTGCGGGAAGCAGGCGGGCGGGAGACGGCCCGCGTTCGGCCACGACGACCGATCGTGCCCCCCGACCGTCGACCGGGTCGACCTCGCGGGCGGGCAGGACCAAGAAGCGGGGCCGCTGACGCTGAACCACGGCGGCTCCCGTAACATGACACTGACCAGTCAGGAGACACATCACATGAAGAAGTTCTGGGGCTACATCAAGGCCCTCTTCCGTACCAAGAGCGAGCAGATCAAGGACCCCGAGGTCGAGATCGAGCAGGCGGTCCACGAGGCGAAGCGGCGCGATCAGGATCTCCGCAATCAGGCGGCCAAGGTGCTCGCCCACCGGACGCAGTTGGAGAGCAAGATCGACCGGGCTGCCGATGACGCCGGTGAGGCTCGTGAGCTCGCCAAGCAGGCGCTCGTGAAGGCACAGGAAGCCTCGGATGCGGGCGACGCCGCCGGCACCGACAAGTGGAACCGGGCGGCCCAGGGCCTGGCCATGAAGATGCAGGCTGCAGAGAACAACCTGTCATCGCTCAAGAGCCAGTTCGAGTCGGCGCAGAAGCAGGCCGACGACGCCAAGAAGGCGGTGCAGCAAAACGCCATGCGCCTCCAGGAGCTCGCCGCCAAGCGGATGGAGCTGGTCGGTTCCCTTCAGCAGGCGAAGATGCAGGAGACGGTCAATGAGGCGATCCAGGCGATCTCGTCGACCTCCGACCTCGACCGCGTCAGTCTGGACTCGGTGGAGGACAAGATCGAGAGGCGCAAGGCCGTGGCTATGGCCAATGCCGAGCTGCACGAGGCAACGCCGGATGGTGCCGAGATGGAGCTCAAGGAGGCCGTCTCCCTGGCTCAGGCCGACGCCAAGCTCGCCGAGTTGAAGTCCGAACTGGGCATGTAAACGGTGCGGCCCTCCGGGCCGCTCGAGTTGTCGTTTCGGGGCCCTCCGGGGCCCCGAAGCTCTACCTGGACCCGGGTTGTGCTACATGTAGCTTGTGCTACAGTACCAACCATCAGCAACCGATGAGGCAACCATGACGACATCACCGATCCGGGTGAGTTCGGAGACCGATGAGCGAATCTCGCAGGCCTCTGCACTTCTGGGTATGAGCAAGAAGGCCTTTGTTGACGAAGCCGTCAATGAGTACGTGGAAAGCCGTGTTTCGCAACTCTCCATTCGTATCAAGGAAGTCGCGGACCTTTTCGAACTGCCGGTCATCGTGAGTGCTTCGTCAATGGAGAGGGTTGCCAAACTCAACGACTCGCCTGCCCCTCCGACTCCGGCCGCACTCCAGTCGACGAGGGAGTAGACGCCCCTTCTCAACCGGAGCTGGCAGTCGAGTCTGCTAGACACGTGCCCTGATGGCACGAGCTTCCATCGAGATGCGGAGTCTTCAACCGAGCGACGATCGATCAGGATTCACCTGCGGTCAGCCGGATCTCGACGACTACTTCAAGACCAAGGCAGGACAGGCGCTCAAACGCGGGATTGCCGGGATTCGAGTAGCTCTTCTCGATGGGAAGATCGTTGGCTACGCGACAACCGTTGCGACTGAGATCCACCACGACGGGGACTTACCACTCGGCAAGCGCCTGCCTGATTGGGTTCCCGCCCTACGCCTAGCGCGGCTAGCCGTCGCGACTACCGAGCAGGGCAAGGGCGTTGGAGACCTGCTGATGAAAGACACGCTTGACGCTGCACTGGCGCTGCGCCGGAAGCACGGATGCGCAGGTGTCCTTGTCGACGCCAAGCCAGAGGCCGTGGGCTACTACGGGCGGTTTAAGTTCGAGGTGCTGGAAGTCTCGAACGAGACCGGTCTCGCCGTGATGTACCTGCCATGCGCGTGGATTGAGGAGTTCTTGGATGGCCGCGATCCTTGAGCTCTGGAACTAACCCACCAATCTCGCCCTGCTCGCCACGACCCAAGCCAGTCCCCGACTCTCGACTTCTGTGAACACCTCACGACTCTCTCCCCCCGTAGGGGGGAGTAGCGCCGAAGGCGGGGAGGGGGGAGGGCTAACCCTACTGAGGCCCCGCGACGCGTTTGGGCTCCCCCTCCGTCAGCGATCTGGCGGTCGCTGCCACCTCCCCCTTCGGGGTGTGCGGACCGGGGACATCCTTTA